>CALHAO010000413.1 GCA_937931765.1 uncultured Thiotrichaceae bacterium | reverse complement strand
TGAAAAACCCTTTCGTGCCACACAAGTCATCAAATGGCTGCACCAAATGAGTGTTGATGATGTCGGTCAGATGACCAACCTCAGCAAGGACTTGCGTTTATTTCTTCAGGAACACGCTGAAATCAAAGCACCTGAAGTTGTCATGGAACAAAGTTCTGTTGATGGCACGCACAAATGGGCATTACGACTGGATGGTGGTAATGCCATCGAAATGGTTTATATCCCGGAAGATGATCGTGGCACATTGTGCATATCCTCGCAGGTAGGCTGTGCGCTGGACTGCACGTTTTGCTCCACGGCACGCCAAGGTTTCAATCGCAACCTGACTGTCGCAGAAATTATTGGTCAGCTATGGATTGCCAAACGCACCCTGCAAAGTGATCCGAAAGGCCCGCGTGTAGTGACCAATGTGGTGATGATGGGCATGGGTGAGCCACTGCTGAATTTTGAACCTGTTGTATCAGCTCTGCAGCTGATGATGGATGACAATGCTTACGGACTCAGTCGCCGCCGTGTCACTGTCAGTACTTCAGGTGTGCTACCCGCATTAGACAAACTGGGCAATAGATTAGATGTCTCATTAGCGGTGTCCTTGCATGCACCCAACGATGCATTGCGTGACCAACTGGTGCCGGTTAACCGCAAGTACCCTATTGCCAAATTACTGGATGAGTGTCGGCGTTTTCTGGATAAAAAATCCACTCAGCGTAAGCACATCACCTGGGAATATGTGATGCTTGATGGCGTCAATGACAAAGATGAACATGCACATGAATTGGCCGAACTTCTCAAAGGAATTCCCTCTAAAATCAATCTGATACCGTTCAACCCATTCCCGGATACACGCTATAAGCGCTCCAGCAACAACCGTATTTACCGTTTTCGCGACATCCTCATAAATGCCGGTTATACTGTTATGACAAGAAAAACACGAGGCGATGATATTGATGCAGCCTGTGGTCAGTTAGCTGGGGAAGTAAATGACCGGAGCCGCAGAGAAATCCATTTTGCCCGCATAGAGAAGGCAATACCAAAATGAACACTAGCGCATTGATGACTGCGGTTTGTGTAACAGCCGTATTAATCAGTGGCTGTACATCAACTGGCTCTTCACTTAAGAAAAATCCAAAAAAGGCAGCAGGCTATCAAGCTCAGCTGGGAGCAGGTTATTTACAACGCAACCGTCTTGGGTTAGCGAAACAGTATTTAGAAAAAGCGTTAAAAAGCGACAGTAACTCACCGGAAGCACAACATTATTATGCATTGTTACAAGAAAGATTGGGTGATAATGCTAAAGCAGGCACCTATTTTCGCAAGGCTATGGCACAAGATGGTAAAAACCCTGAGTTATTAAACAACTACGGCTCTTTTTTATGCAAGTCCGGCGATACGCAACAAGCAGTGGCCGCTTTTATGACTGCCGCCAGTGATCCGCTGTATAAAACGCCAGCCTTTGCCTATAGCAACGCGGGTATCTGTTTAAAGAATAAAGGCAATCATGCGCAAAGTGAGGAATATCTGCGTAAGGCACTGGCGCTACAACCGTATTCACCTTCGGCTTTGTTCCACATGGCAGAAATATCCTATAATCGAGGTGAAAATGCTAAAGCACAAGCATTTCTTTACCGGTATACTGAACGCCATCCGGATACACCGGAAACCCTATTATTGTGTTATAAAACAAATCGTGCGCTACATGACGGCAAACAAACCGAAGAGTGCGCAAACCGCTTGCTAGGCAAATTCCCGCAGAGCAAGGAAGTAGCTGAACTAAATTAAAATCGGAGTTGAGTGTGACAAATAGAACAACAGCGCAGGACATGGAAGCAGAGTCTGTTGATAAAAATGATGCAACGCTGATTAAATCCCCTGATAATAATGAGGAAATAGCAACCGAAGTACCTGGCAACGATGACACTCAGAATATAAGCAGTGACATAAACCAGACCTTAGACAACCCATCCACAGATTTACCCGAAGAAGTGGTGCAAGAAATCGTAGAGGTCGTACCTGAAGAGCCAGAGCCGGTTGAAGAAGAACCTGATTATTCGATTATCGCGCCAGGCTCTCTGTCCAGAGCACTGAAAAAATGCCGTGAAGAAGCAGACATTTCGATTGAAGATGCTGCTCAGGAAATGCGCCTGCCTTTGTCAGTGGTTAAAGCACTGGAATCTGAGAGTTTTGCTGACCTGCCTGATCCACCGTATGTACGTGGTTACCTACGCAGTTATGCCCGCCTGAATGAAAGTGATTCAACTAATCTCATTAATCACTATGAAACACTGCGTGGCGCTGACCCCAAAGATATTGCATCATTCACACCGGTAACACCACGTTACCAACCCAATAGCAAAAAAGCGGTATCACCCACTACGATCAAATTAGCCGGTTTTTCGATGATCGTCATGCTGTTGGTTGTGTTGTCCATGATTCCGGCGGTAAGTCAGTGGGCCAGCGATACCTGGCAATCATTCTCCGAACCACAAAATCAAAAGCTGGCAGCAGCAGCGGCTGCCAGACAAAAGGCTGAAGCCGAAGCTAATAATGCAGCACAAGATAATAGTACGCAGGAAGCAGCAGGCACTGGAAATACTGATAATGCAGCCAGCAACAGTGACACCGCAACAGCTGATAATAGTGAACAATTAGCATTAAATCAGCCAGCTGGCGATTCAACCACTGAAGATCAAAACACAGAGCCTGCAACGGACAACACCGAAACGGCTGCACAGGATGAAACGCCTGAGCAAGCTACCAATGCCACAGAATCAGATACACCTGCCGAAGATGCAACCAAGGCAGCCGAAGCAACTGATACTGATACCACCGAATCAACAAGCGAAAGTGCTGCTGCAGATAAAACACAGGATGCGGTAGCTGATCCAAATACTGAGCAGACCGACACGACAGCTAGCAATACAGACACTCCGGCAACGGATACTGACGCTGACACGGCACAGGCTGTAGCAGCCGCTGAAGCTGAGGCCGCCGCCGCTGCTAAACAACAGCAGGAACAGGCTGCTGCTGAGAAAGCCGCCGCCGAAAAGGCTGAAGCCGACAAACTCGCTGCTCAACAAGCTGAAGCAGCCAAGAAAGAAGATAAATTCCAGCAACCTATTGATGGCAGTGTATTAATTAGACTGGTGTTTACTCAGGATGTCTGGATGTCCATCAAAGACGGCAGAGGCAAAACCATTTTCGGCGCATTAAACGCTGCCGGTACCCGCAAAGAGCTTAAGGCCTCCACACCACTGCAATTTAAAGTGGGTAATGCACCAGGTGTACAAATTTACCTGAACGGCCAGCTTATTGACCAAAAGCCTTATACACGCGGTAGCGTATCTACATTCAGGGCTAACTAAGAAACCTTATGGCAAAGAACATTCAATCTATTCGCGGGGTGCATGACATCCTGCCAGAGCAGTCTGCTGCGTGGCAACACCTTGAAGAAACGGTACGTACCCTGCTGGCCGAATACGGTTACAGTGAGATTCGCACCCCTATTCTGGAATCTACTGAGTTATTTCATCGCGGTGTCGGTGAGGTAACAGATATAGTCGAAAAAGAAATGTATGCCTTTGCTGACCGCAATGGCGATAGCATTGCTTTACGGCCCGAAAACACGGCTAGCTGCGTGCGGGCCTGCATACAACATGGCTTGTTGCATAACCAACAGCAACGCATTTGGTATGCCGGGCCAATGTTTCGTCGTGAACGCCCACAAAAAGGCCGTTACAGACAATTCCATCAGGTAGGCGCTGAAACCTTTAATATACCCGGCCCGGATATTGATGCCGAACTCATTGCGATGACCGCACGGTTATGGCAACGATTGGGGCTGAAAAATATTCGTCTTGAGCTTAATTCTCTGGGGACTCCGGAATCGCGTGCGGCTTATCGTGCTTTATTAACTGAACATTTTAGTGCACACGAAGAGCTACTTGACGAAGATTCAAAACGCCGCTTACACACTAATCCGCTGCGCATTCTGGACACCAAAAATCCGGCGATGCGTGATCTCGTTGCAGCAGCACCGGATTTACATGATCATCTGGATCAGGAATCAGCAGATCATTTTGCTGATTTGTGCCGCATGCTGGACATGATGGGCATCGACTACATTATTAATCCAAGACTGGTTCGGGGCTTGGATTATTATACCCGTACTGTATTCGAGTGGATTACTGATGAGTTAGGTGCTCAGGGTACAGTTTGTGGTGGTGGCCGTTATGACGGGCTTGTTGAGCAACTGGGTGGTAAACCAACACCAGGCTGCGGTTTTGCTATGGGTACTGAGCGCCTGCTGGAATTAATGCAGGCTCAGGGTATTGAAAACCAGCCAATCACCACCGATATATACATGGTTCTGGTGGGCAATGAAGCTATCCAGGCAGGCATGGCATTGGCAGAAAAGCTGCGCACTGCGCTACCGGGTTTGCAATTATTGATGAATGCTGGTGGCGGCAGCTTCAAGTCACAAATGAAACGGGCTGATAAATCAACCGCTACTTATGCACTCATTATGGGTGAGGATGAAGTCAGAAATGGCCAGATCAATATTAAGCCATTGCGTGATAAAGACGCACAACAACAAATAATGGCTATTGATGGACTGGCAGAACAGCTACAATCACTTTTATAATAAACAACCTGTAAATATTTTCAGCAGCTAAAGCTCGCCGAAAACATTTACAGGTGTATTTTGTTGGACTAATAAATAAATTTTAAGCGTAGGGGCTTGATAGAGCATGACTGATTTCAAAACAGACGAAGAAAAAGCAGAAGACATCAAAAGATGGTGGAAAGAGAATGGTACCTCTGTCATTGCAGGTGTTGCACTAGCGATCGCAGGTTTATTCGGCTGGGAATACTGGCAGAGTAATAAAATCCAGAACGCCGAAGCCGCATCAGCAGATTACCTTATTGCCTCCCGCGAAGCGGACAAAGCCGTAGCACAACAACAGCTGGCAAATCTGCGGGATAATTACAGCTCCACGCCTTATGCAGCTATGGCTGCTCTGCAATCAGCGAAATTGCATGCAGAAGAAGGCAAAGATCAGGAAGCAGCAACGGCATTACAATGGGTGATTGATAACAGCTCTGAGGCCGAATACCAGGAAGTCGCTCGTTTACGTCTGGCTCGTGTTCATATCGCCATGAAAAAATACGATGAGGCACTGGCACTGACCAAATACGACTATGGTGATGGTTTTGAATCATTATTAGACGAGTTGCGTGGTGATATTTTCGCAGCACAAAGTAAAGTTGATGATGCGCGCAAGGCTTATGAACGTGCCATTCTGACTGACGGCGGCGCTAATGAGCTGATTCAGATGAAACTCGACAACCTAGGTAAAGGTGCCTGATAAAGCCTGGTAAGCGATACGGAAATGTTAGTTCACACTTGGGTAAAAGTGGTATCCTTGCCGCCCGTCGCTCTTGTGAGCAACATTGATGTACTGTATTAACCAGAGATACCCCTGATCATGAAACCAGCTCTCGCTCTTATCGGACGCCCGAATGTAGGCAAGTCCACACTGTTTAATCGCCTGACCCATTCACGGGACGCGCTGGTAGCCAACTTTCCCGGCTTAACCCGCGACCGTAAATACGGCACAGGTGAAGCATTCGAGCGCGATTATCTGGTGATTGATACCGGCGGCTTAAGTGGTGAGCAGGAAGGTATTGATGAGTACATGGCCAAACAAACACTGGCAGCTATTGATGAAGCTGACGGTATTTTGTTTATCGTCGATGGCAAACAGGGCATGAATGCAGGGGATCAGCAAATTGCTGATCACGTGCGTCAAACCGGCAAACCTGTTTTTCTGCTAATCAATAAAACTGACCGTGTTGACCCTGATCAGGCTTCCGTAGAATTCTTCTCACTGGGCTTTACTCAGGTATTTGCTATCGCTGCCGTACATAATCGCGGTGTGACTCAAATGCTGGAAAAGGTACTGGCACACTTTCCGGATGATGGCACAGAAGAAATACCGGAAGATGATGACAGCATCCGTATCGCGTTTGTTGGTCGTCCGAATGTCGGTAAATCGACTCTGGTAAATCGTATTCTGGGCGAAGAACGGGTGATTGCTTTTGATAAACCCGGCACAACACGTGACAGTATTTTCATTCCCTTTGAGCGCGAAGGTCAGAAATACACACTGATCGATACCGCTGGCGTACGTCGCCGGGCGCGGGTGAATGAAACCGTCGAAAAATTCAGTATTATCAAAACATTGGAAGCTATCAAAGCCGCACACGTGGTGATTATGCTGGTCGATGCGCATGATGCAATTACTGAGCAGGACGCACACTTATTGGGTTTGGTACTGGATGCTGGCCGTTCATTAATACTGGCAATCAATAAATGGGATGGCATGGATTCAGATGAGCGTGAGCGCATTAAAGATCAGCTGGATGTGAAATTGCCCTTCCTGGATTTTGCTGAGCGTCACTTTATCTCAGCTTTACATGGTACCGGGGTTGGCTTGCTGTATAAGTCGATTCATAGTTGTTATGACTCAGCGATGATCAAAGTGCCAACGTCGCGCCTGACACGGATTATGGAAACCGCACTGGATGTACATCAGCCACCACTGGTCAATGGTCGACGCATTAAATTACGCTATGCGCATCAGGGTGGTAGCAATCCATTTTTGGTGATTATTCATGGCAACCAGACTGAAAAGGTGCCCAACACCTACCAGCGCTACCTGATCAACTACTTCAGACAAACACTGAAACTGGTAGGCACACAGGTTAAACTGGAATTTAAAACTGGTGATAACCCGTATGAAGGTCGCCGGAATAAACTGACACCGCGTCAACAATATAAGAAAAAGCGCCTGATGAAGTTTGTGAAAAAACGTAAGTAATATGAGTACAAATAGCTGGACTGACACCGCAAGGCAACTGGGGCATTCGGTTGAAACACGTTTCGACGACTTGCGCTACAAGCTGAAAAAAAGACTAAAATACGACCAGCCTCTGCAGGTTGTGCCTTATAACGGCTATGGCAATGAAGACACCCTATTTATCAAAGGACGTGTGCTTGAAGAAAAAGGCACTATCAACCAAACCAGCCAAGAGTCACTTTGGAAGAATCTGACTGCTGCCTATCAACGTTTTGATAGCAATGAAGTGCCTGGTCTCAAGCTCATCGCTCATTTTCAGGGTCAGACATTCAACGTAACAACTGATGAGGAAGGTTATTTCACCATCAGTGTGCCAACACCGGATAATCTGGATAAAACACAGCTATGGCATGAGATAAGCATCGAGGTACCACCTCAACCTATGTTATCTGCTGTAACTGCACCGGTAGAAGCAAAGGTATTACTGCCGTCTCCGGATTGTGACTTCGGTATTATCAGTGATATTGACGACACTATCATGGTGACAAATGCCACCAGTCTGCTGGCGATGGCACAACTAACTTTCACACAAAGTCCGGCCACGCGCCTGCCCTTTGAAGGTGTGGCTGAGTTTTATCAGGCATTAACGCAAGGCAATACCTCATCCAAGGCTTCCCGGCCTATTTTCTATGTATCCAGCAGCCCCTGGAATCTATATGACTTTCTGATCGAGTTTATGCAGCTGAATGGCATTCCGGCAGGCCCGTTGATGCTACGGGATTTTGGTATGAATGCAGAACAAGTATTCCAGTCCAGCCATCATAAACACAAGCTGGCTCAAATCAATAACGTCATGTCCACTTACCCCGAACTACCCTTTATTCTCATTGGTGACAGCGGTCAATATGACCCGGAAATTTATGCTGAAATAGTCACAGCCCGCCCCAAACAGGTGCAAGCTATTTATATTCGCGACGTCAGCCAGAGTGAACAGCGTACTGATGCTATCCAGCAAATGGCAAACGATATGGGTAAATACGGTATAGACATGTTATTGGTAGCCGATACAAAAGCAGCCATGACACATGCTTCAGCCCAAGGTTATATCTAACAGCCTAATTGTCGTTGGAAATTCAGGCTATTATTGCACCCTTCCTTATTACTCCTCTTCGTCCACACATAAAAAAATTAAATAAGCAATATAAGGGAATTCTTTATTAGAATCCGGTACTATTCACACACTTTTTATAGGTGTTGGGAGTGAATGCCGTGGGAATAAGTAAAGCAGTGCTAAAAAAGCTGATTGCTGCGGGGGTCTTTTTAGTCATCGCGCTATATGTAACCACCATAGTACCGACAACAGGTGTCGCCTGGGCGATGGCCATTTTGCTGTTGACTGTCTACCTGTTTGCCTTTGAGGTGGTGGATGTTGATGTCGCTGCCATTGTCATCATGGTTTTATTAGGCTTAACCGCGCTGTTCGCCCCCATCATGGGGCTGGACGAAGCCATGGTACCTGCTGATAGCTTATTTAACGGCTTTTCCAGTAATGCGGTCATCTCCATTATTGCCGTGATGATCATCGGTGCGGGTCTCGACAAAACCGGACTCATGTCACAAGTCGCCGTTTTTATTCTTAAAGTGGGTGGCAAAACAGAAAAACGCATTATTCCGATTATCTCCGGCACTGTCGGTATTATCTCTTCTTTTATGCAGAACGTGGGGGCCGCTGCTCTATTTCTACCGGTAGTCAGCCGTATTTCCAATCGTTCTGGTATTCCAAAATCACGCCTGCTAATGCCAATGGGCTTCTGTGCTATTCTCGGTGGCACCGTCACCATGATTGGCTCCAGCCCATTGATCCTGCTGAATGACCTGATCCTCACCTCTAATCAAACGCTGGATAGTGCCAATCAAATGCACACCTGGGAATTATTTTCAGTCACACCGATTGGTTTGACGTTGGTGATTACCGGCATTCTGTACTTCCTGCTGGCAGGTCGCTACGTGTTGCCAGTGGCTAAAGAAAGTGAGACTGAGCACGAAACCACCCTGCAATACCTGCAACGCACCTACAATATTAAATTTAAATTATTGGAAGTAGAACTCGGCAAAGACAGTCCGTTACTAGGGCGGAAGCTGCTGGAAGTGGAAACCGAACGTAATGTCCGGGTCATTGCCATGAAAGAAGGCTCACAGGTTCGTGCCGGAGTCGACTCGCTGGATCGTGATCTTGAATTTAAAGAAGGCCACGTACTGGGACTGGTCGGACTACCGGAACGTGAGCAGAGCTTTATCGACCGTGAAAAGCTAATCATCCACAGAGGCACACCCATTTTTGGCGATTTGCTATCTGATAAACAGTCAGGGATGGCAGAAATTGTTATCCCTAATGACTCCTCGTTGATTGGCAAGTCAGCCATTGATGTCTGGATGCGCAAGCGCTACGGCATTTCACTAATGGCTATTTTGCGGAATGGCGAAGTGATCTACGCGGAAGATCAGGAACACGAAGATATCGACGAAATCCGCAAAGTGCCGTTCCAGGCGGGTGACATGATTATGGTTTACACCACTTGGGATGCATTGGAAAGACTGGAAAAAGACCGTGACTTCATTATTATCACTGCAGACTATCCGCGTAAAGAAGAAGTCCGCCCGAACAAATTAGGCTGGGCACTGGGCTTCTTCGGTATCGCGCTGGCGCTGGTCTTGTTTACCGACCTGAAACTGTCCATCGCGCTACTCACTGGTGCTATTGGCATGATACTGTCCGGTGTGCTCAATATTGATGAAGCCTACGAAGCAGTTTCCTGGAAAACAGTATTTCTGCTGGCCAGCCTGATCCCGCTGGGATACGCGGTAGAATCGACGGGTACGGCAAAATGGATTGCCGAAGGGGTATTGACGGTTGTTGGTGACCTGCCTATCTGGGGCATACAAGCGGTGCTGGCTATTCTTGCGACCATATTCACGCTGGTGATGTCCAACGTTGGCGCAACCGTGTTGTTAGTGCCACTGGCAGTGAATATTGCTATCGGTATTGGCGCTAACCCTTCTGTGTTTGCCCTGATCGTAGCATTAGCAACCTCTAATTCATTCCTAATTCCGACGCACCAGGTGAACGCCCTGATTATGGGGCCTGCGGGTTATCGGGTGCCTGACTTTCTGAAAGCGGGTGGTGTGATGACGATTCTGTTTTTGGTGGTACTGATTACTACTTTGAATCTGTTTGGGTATAAGTAAGTAGAAACCAAATCCCCTCCGACTCCCCTTTTTCAAAGGGGAGTGCACTCCAGCAACTACATCACCTTACATCAATACAACAAATATTCCCGAACCTCTTCCCGCCAATTTTCCTCATCCGAGGCAGTCAATGCCAGCAAATCACCCGGCAAAGCCTCATTATCATCCACCCATTCACGCAATAACGGTGAACCATTAATCACATCGATAGGCAATTTCCCCAACTCATATTCATAAGGAAAATCACGCCATAACTCATAGTCCGGCTGCATTTTGCGTAAGGCCTTAAACGCCAGCGCTTGTAAATGCCAGGGACGGAATTGATCATGCTGATAATGATCATGTTCAACATGAATCTGCATACCGGAACAAAGCTGTCCCGCATGTTTGTGGAAGGTCGGTTCAAACCAGCACTCACGCAGATGACAACCCTGCAACCAATCCGGAGCCATTGCCTGCATGGTGCTGATTAAGCCACGAGCATCAATATCCGGCGCACCAAATAACTCCATCGGTCGCGTGGTACCGCGCCCTTCAGACAACGTCGCCCCTTCCAACATCACCGTGCCAGAATAACAACGCGCCATGCCCAACGTTGGTGCATTCGGGCTGGGATTGACCCAACTGCGCTGTTCCAATGGCCAGCCATAACCTGGTGCCTGATCAGGTTGCCAACCCGCCATCGTCACCACCTGATAATCCACATCTAACTGCAATGTATTAACAAACCAGCCCGCTAACTCACCCAGTGTCATACCATGACGCATAGGCATAGCCCCTGCCCCAACAAAGCTTTCCCAGCCTTCACGAAGACTCAGACCTTCAACAGGTCTGCCTGCCGGGTTCGGTCGATCCAACACCCACACTGCCTTGCCGTGTTTAGCCGCCGCTTCCAGTACATAGCGCAAAGTGGTGACATAAGTATAAATCCGGCAACCCAAATCCTGCAGATCAACCAATAAAACATCAAAGGTCGCCATCATCACATCAGTAGGTTTACGCACCTCACCATACAGGCTAAACACCGGAATCTGGTGCAGCGGGTCAATGTAGTCACCCGACTCCACCATATTGTCCTGCTTATCGCCACGCAAACCATGTTGTGGGCCAAAGGCTGCACTTAACTTAATATCATCCAATGCCGCCAAAGCGTCCAGCGAATGTGTTAAATCAGCCGTAACAGAAGCCGGATGCGCCAACAAGGCAACACGTTTTCCGGCCAGTGGTTTACGTAATTCCGGCTCAGCCCGCAAACGATCAATGCCAAATTTTATTTTATTCAAACCCAATTCCCACCAACCCCTAAGAAACGTGTACGTTCCTAAGATTATTAGTTCACTTTACAAATCGCAGAGTCATCCGGATTTTCAACACTACGCACAATCACATCAACAAACTGATTAAATTCATCCATGCTCAACACGGAGAGAATCCGGCTCATCATGTCCGGATCAACCTGCGCCAATGTCTGCTTCCCGCCATCCAATTGCAGATAAACGCCCGCCGCACTATGGGCTGTTTCATCTTCAGTGGCTTCCTCCACCAGCGCCTGATCTTTAATGCTCAGTTCGTCATAATGATCGTCCAGCTCATCCCACAAATCATCATCCACACCTTCCGCAATTTTCAGCACAATAGCATTCTGCATCGGCTCAATTTCTTCCACATATTCCAGCCCGCAAGCCGATAGCTTCACGATAAACTCATCAGCCACTATCCGGGTAAAGAACAGGTATTCCAGCACCTCATTCATATCACTCATTGATTAATCCTCCTGATTTTCCTTATGTGACACATGACGCAATACTTTATCCAACGCCCTGACCGGAAGAATACGCCGCAGGGTTGCGAACAAATAGGTAGGAAATGTTACCGGATAACGAGCTTTCGGTCGCTGACTTTCCAACGCATGAATCACCTTTTTCAAGACTGCTTCCGGTGGTAATGTGAAAGGTGCCGCTGGGCCTTCTTTCTCCAGTCGTTTAATTGACGCAGCATATTTCCTACGATGAACACTGCCGTCAATATCTACATTTTCACGCAGTGCCTGCAATGAATTTTTCCGGAACAGGCTTTCAACCGGGCCGGGTTCAATCAGACTGACATGAATATCGGTATTATGTAACTCCAGCCGCAAGGTGTCAGCCAAGCCCTCTATCGCGTACTTACTGGCGGTATAACTACCACGAAATGGTAAAGCAATAATTCCCAGCACCGAACTATTGTAAATAATCCGCCCCTCACCTGCATTGCGCATCAGGGGTAACAATAAATTAGTCAACTGATGCCAACCGAAGACATTAGCCGCAAACTGCTTTTCCAGCACCTCGCGCGAAATATCCTCCAGCGCTCCGGCCTGACCATAAGCACCGTTATGAAAGACCGCATAAACGTCATTATTAGCCCGCAACATCAGCTCGTAAGCACAATCCCGCACCGACTCCGGATCACTCAGCTCCAAAGGAATGACCTTAAAACCTTCTTTTTCCAGGCGCTCAATATCTTCGTCTTTACGGGCAGTGACAAAAACATTGTATCCCCGCTCCCGCAAACCTTTGGCCACACAATAGCCAATACCACTGGAACACCCGGTTATCAGTATATTACGCATATAAAAACTCGTATTTATGTATTGAATTCAGACAGAAGCGCACCTATGATCTCCCGATCAAGAATATCAGGAGACGGGCTATGCCCCTTTACGATTATCAATGTAGTGCCTGCGGCCATGAAATGGAAGCTTTGCAAAAAATGAGCGACCCACGGCTCACCGACTGTCCGGAATGCAAAGCTGCCACGCTCACGAAAAAAGTGACTGCGGCAGCTTTCCGCTTAAGTGGCTCCGGCTGGTATGAAACCGACTTCAAGAACGGCAATAAGAAAAACCTGACTGATACCGGTGAGGCCAAACCAGACAGCAAAAAAGAAGCCAAAGAAGTGAAAGGTGCAGAAAAGACACCGACTGTCAGCAAACCAGCTCCTGCAGCTTCAAAAGATTAATACCCTATCTTCGCCTGACTAACAACAGGCGAAGACTACTTAAATCCATGATCTACAATGGTCACAGCCGTTCATCCTGCTCGCTGTTGTGGTAAAAAAACAACCATCCTAATCCCATTTATCGGAAACTGGTCGGCAATAATTGCAATCTGTCTTCGGTCATATCAAAATTAACTCTAATAGTTTTCACTTATAACAATAATAAATGGGGTTAACCATGAAAAAAATTATTCTATCTACAGTGGTGGCAGCAGCAATGCTGTCTATGGGTTCTGCGTTTGCCGGTGGTGGCAGCCTGTTCGGTGGCAGTGAAGAATCTTCAATGGCGGAAGGCGCTCTCTATGGTGGTGCTAGTGTCGGGCAAGCAACCTACCGCTGCATGTTGTCAGAGAAAGACTGCGACAATACCGGCTGGAAGATCTTCGGTGGCTACAAGTTAAATCAAAATATGGCGCTTGAAGGTGGTTACTACAACCTGGGCGAAAGCGAAGAAGAAGATGACTATGGCATGCGTGCTGTTGGTAAGACTACCGGCATCGGTGTAGCTGGTGTATACAGTCAACCTGTCGCAGACAATTTTGAAGTATTTGGTAAACTGGGTGCCATGTTCTGGACAGCCGAAGGTGAAGCTTCAATAGGTACTGGCGACACTAAAACATCAGCGACTGACGAAGAAGACGGAACCAGCGTACTATTTGGCCTTGGTGCAAACTACAAATTCGATGAAAACTGGGGCATTCGTGGTGAGTGGGAACGCTACACCGCTGAATACGAAAGTATAGACAAAGAAGCAGACAGCGAAGAAGACATTGATATTCTGTCTGCCGGTGTAACTTTCTCTACTTACTAAGCTCCCACTGTTACACAATCTAATATTGCGGCGAAATCAACCTCAGACTTCGCCGCCCTCTTCCCTAACTTACCCCAACAATAAAACACAAGGGAATCCATTATGAAAAAGATATTATTGGCCGGACTAATCGGCTTAATAACCGCAAATGGATCAGCATTTGCTTATGATTACACCTATTCAAAAGATGAAATTCAAAGCAATGAATTTGAAAGCATTTATGTCGGAGCCAATATAGGCCTTATAGGCGGAGACGCTGGTGAGTTCTGTGATGATGAAGATCTGAGCTGCCTGTCCTGGAAAGCCTATGCTGGTTATCGTATGAGTGAAAATCTGGCGTTTGAAGCAGGCTACCATAACTTTATTGAAGACCGTAGCAGCGTCAGCCAGGATCAGATAAAAGTCAACGGACTTAGTGCATCAGTGGTGGGCATTATGCCAGCAGATGATATTGATATGTTTTCCAACCACGAAGGCCTGGAGTTTTTTGGCAAACTCGGTTTGGCTGCCTGGGAAAGCAAAGTAGATTATGAAAGACAAACTGACGGCACTGACTTCCTGCTCGGTGGCGGCGCACAAATGAAACTGGGGGATAGCCTGGGTGTGCGTGGTGAGGTTGAATACTTAGGTAGTGATGTAGACAGCCTGAACTATAGCGCTGGTCTGACTTACTCAACATTCTGACAACGCGACAATTAGCCCTACAGTTAAAAGTGTTACTCTCTCGCATGTGGCCAGCCAAGGTTGGTTGCATGTTTTAGAAAAAAATATTTTGAGTCGGATAGCCCCTTACCGATAAGATAGCGACCTACCCAATAGTTAATGGCGCAGTCATGTCCGAACTCAGCGAAATGTCTTTCCGGCTCCAAACCGAATACCAACCCGCAGGCGATCAGCCCACAGCGATCAAATCATTAGTGGATGGACTTAATGACGGCCTGCTCCACCAGACTTTATTGGGTGTGACCGGTTCGGGCAAAACATTCACTATGGCCAACGTCATTCAGAAAACCCAACGTCCGGCGATAGTTCTGGTGCACAACAAAACACTGGCCGCGCAGTTGTATGGTGAGATGAAAGAATTCTTTCCTGACAATGCCGTTGAATACTTCGTCTCCTATTACGATTATTACCAGCCTGAAGCTTACGTTCCATCACGTGATATTTTTATTGAGAAAGATGCTGCTGTTAATGAGCATATCGAGCAGATGCGCCTGTTGGCCTCACGGAATTTGTTTGAACGCCCCGATGTTATTATTGTAGCCACCGTCTCCGCCATCTATGGTCTGGGTGATCCGGAATATTACCTGAAGATGCGCTTGATTCTGGCTAAAGGCGACAAGGTTGATCAGCGCACCATCCTGCGCCGCTTAGCTGAGCTGCAATATTCACGCAATGACATGGACTTACAACGTGGTACTTTCCGGGTACGTGGCGAGGTGATCGATGTCTATCCCGCAGAGTCTGACAAAGAAGCGGTGCGTATTGAGTTGTTTGATGATGAAGTAGAGCAACTCAGTTATTTAGATCCGCTGACCGGTGAAATCCTGCGCAGAGTGCCGAGCCTGACGGTCTATCCTAAAACTCACTATGTTACGCCACGAGAAGTATTATTAGGAGCTGTCGATAAAATCAAAACCGAACTAAAAACTCAGCTCGATAAGTTACGTGATGAAGGTAAGTTGGTGGAGGCACAACGGCTGGAACAGCGCACAGTCTACGACATGGAAATGATCATGGAAACCGGTTATTGCTCAGGTATCGAGAATTATTCACGGTATTTATCCGGACGTGGTGATGGCCTGCCGCCGCCTTGTTTGTTTGATTACCTACCAAAAAATGCATTGGTGTTTATTGATGAATCGCATGTCACCGTGCCTCAGTTTGGCGGCATGTATAAAGGTGACCGGTCACGCAAAACCACACTGGTTGAATATGGCTTCCGCCTACCTTCCGCGCTGGATAACCGGCCACTGAAGTTCGAGGAATTCGAGCAACAGCTCACCCAGGCTATCCATGTTTCCGCCACCCCCGGCAATTATGAAAAAGAACATTCCGACAATGTTGCTGAGCAGGTAGTACGCCCCACCGGACTGATTGACCCTGCGGTAGAAATCCGCCCGGTCAGATCACAGGTGGATGATGTGATGTCAGAAATCAATGATCGGGCGTCACGTAATGAGCGAGTGTTGGTGACAACGCTGACCAAGCGCATGGCGGAAGACCTGACTGACTATTTAATGGAACACAATATCCGCGTACGTTACCTGCATTCTGATATTGATACCGTGGAACGAGTAGAAATCATCCGCGACCTGCGTAAAGGTGAGTTTGATGCACTAATCGGAATTAACCTATTGCGTGAAGGGCTGGATATACCGGAAGTATCGCTGGTGGCTATTCTGGATGCAGACAAAGAGGGCTTTCTACGCTCAGAACGCTCACTGATTCAAACCATTGGACGTGCCGCCCGTAACTCAGAAGGCAAGGCCATTTTGTATGCCGACACGATCACCCGCTCGATGAAGGCCGCCATTGATGAAACAGATCGCCGCCGCCAGAAGCAAATTGAGTTTAATATTGAACATAATATTATTCCGAAGACTATTAAAAAACGCATTGCCGATGTGATGGAAGGTGCTTACGCCAGCACCGCCCGTGGCAAGAAAGGTAAAAAGCGCGAAGCAGCCGGAGTCGCTGAAGCGGCAGCTCAGTACAAAGCCATGTCACCGGATCAGGCAGTGAAAAAGATTAAAAAGCTGGAAGAAAAAATGATGAACCACGCCAGAAATCTTGAGTTCGAAGAAGCTGGCGCGGTACGTGATGAAATTGGCCTAATTCGGGCTAAAATTTTTGGTGCGGTTTAATAGTGCCTCTTAACAGAACATAAAACAGGAATATCACATTGGACAGGCAAGACATTATTAAAGCACTGAATACACTGGGTGAACCGCAGGATGGTCAGAAGTGGCTGGACTATGCAAAGTTTGGCATCACCAGCAGCGATGCTAAACAGTTAGTCGCGCTGATCAAAGATAAAGAAGGTGAGTTTTATGAGAGTGAGGAAGAAGATTATTGGGTGCCTTTGCATGCCTGGCGGGCGCTGAAACCATTGATGCCAGGTGGACTGGAGTCATTGATTAATGGCTTCAATTCATTTTGTGAAGATGAGTGGGCGCAGGACGAAAT
>CALHAO010000412.1 GCA_937931765.1 uncultured Thiotrichaceae bacterium | reverse complement strand
TTAGTTTCCCCAACCGCCTCACCCAGACCGACAACCTCCTGCTTACCCTTGGCATTAATAATAGCAATGCCTTCCTTTGCACTCAGGGAATACACACCAATAAGGGATAACTGTTCACGGGGCTTAGGTGGCGGCTTAGGCGTAGCTACTTTTTTAACAACAGGGGCAGGAGCAGGTTTAACCGCCTGAGGTGCCTTATAAACACCCAGCAGGTGATAACTGGCAATTTCTGCGCCTAAATTTTTAGAAGTGGCATGAGCCTGCATCACCGATACACCTGTATCATCTGTTTGCTCAGTAGCGGGCGCAGCACTAATCGATGGATCAGACGGAAACATCATCCAAGTGAGGCGCGCCAGCAAGAAACCACTAATAATTATTAATAGTAGGGTAACGTGATCGGGCAGACGGTCGAACACACGATCAAACAATTGTTGTTGCTTAAGTTTTTGCATACAAAAACACCTGAAATCAGCAAGTATCCCCGTAGTATTCCCTATACCAGCGTATGAATTGCTCAATTCCTTCCTTGACGGGTACGGAAGGTCGATAACCAACATCTTTTGTTAATGATTCAACATCAGCAAAAGTGTCAACAACGTCACCGGGCTGCAAGGGTAGAAGATTCATCTCAGCTTTTCTACCTAAACTTGTCTCTATTGCTGAAATGTAGTCCAGCAACTCAACGGGCTGTTGATTACCTATATTATAGACGCGCCAAGGGGCAAGGCTGGTAGATGGATCAGGTTTTTCCCCATCCCAACTGTCATTTCCTGCCGCCGGATGGTCTAAGGTACAAATAATCCCCGATACTATATCATCAATATAGGTAAAATCACGTTTATGCTTACCGTAGTTATACACATCAATCGGTTTTCCGGCAGAAATGGCCTGCGCAAATTTAATCGGCGACATATCCGGACGTCCCCACGGGCCATAAACGGTGAAAAACCGTAGACCGGTGGTCGGTAAATCATATAAATGCGAATAAGTATGCGCCATCAGCTCGTTGGATTTTTTTGAAGCTGCATACAGTGATAAGGGGTGATCCACATTATCATGCACCGAAAAGGGCATGGAGCGATTAGCGCCATAGACTGAACTGGAAGAAGCATAAACCAAATGTTTTATCTTATGATGGCGACAACCTTCCAGAATATGCGCAAAGCCAGTAATGTTACTGTCGATATAAGCCAGTGGGTTTTCCAGTGAGTAACGTACACCTGCCTGAGCTGCAAGATTGACCACTTGGTCAAAACCAGACTCAGCGAATAATGCCTCCATAGCACCACGATCCGCTATATCCATTTCAATGAAATGAAACAGGTTATCAGCATCCGCATCACGGATTTTTGCCAATCGGTCATGCTTTAACTGTACGGAGTAATAGTCATTCAGATTATCAATACCGGTAACTTCATCACCCCGTTCAATCAGGCGCAACACCGTGTGCATACCGATAAATCCGGCGGCACCTGTCACTAAAACTTTCATCAATCAAGGCCTCTCAACATAATTTTTGTTATTCCGGGCAAACTACTCACCTAGTTAGACCCGACCTAATGAATATAATTCCCCACTCTATTATTGTAGAAGTCGAAGACTCCTACGCTTGGGGGTGAAATCTTTTCATGTACGCTCAGGTATCAGCAAACTAGCCACTTCCTGATACTTTGCGACTGTTTTTGCAATAATGTCATCAGGTAGCTCAGGCCCCGGACTGGTTTTATCCCAATCCAGTGTCTCCAGATAATCACGCACAAACTGCTTATCAAATGAAGGTGGATTGTGGCCGGGCTGATAGTGATCCACTGGCCAGAAACGTGAGGAATCCGGTGTCAAAATCTCATCAATTAATACCAGTTCATTATTTTCATCTAAGCCAAATTCAAACTTTGTATCGGCTATAATTATACCACGCTGCAAAGCGTAGGCTGCCGCACGCTGATAAAGGGTCAGACTCACATCCCTTACCTGTTCAGCCAAAGCCGGGCCTATCTGTTGCTTCATTTGCGCAAAACTAATGTTCATATCATGATCACCAAATTCAGCTTTGGTGGAGGGTGTAAAAATCGGCTCCGGCAATTTATCAGCCAGTTTTAAACCCGCAGGTAGCTCAATACCACACAGAGAACCGCTTTCCTGGTAGTCCTTCCAGCCCGAGCCAATCAGATAGCCCCGCACAATAGCTTCAACCGGAAGTGGCTTCAAACGCCTCACCAACATACTACGCTGGCTGAGCATTTGCTTTTCCGCATCACTCAATGGCAGGTCATCCAGGGTCATTGAACTGAAGTGATTGGGGATCACGTCCTCAAGCCGGTCGAACCAAAAACGGGCAACACGGGTCAACACTTCACCTTTGCCCGGCATCGGCGCTGGCATAATCACATCAAAAGCTGAAAGCCGGTCAGTGGTCACAATCAGCATATTTTCAGCATCAATCGCATATATGTCGCGGACTTTGCCACGTGCAATCAATTCAAGTGTTGATAAATTCGTCTCCATCACCGGAGTCGGCGGTACTTGCATATCGGTAGGCTGAGTCATATCTATTCAGTAGTTAGAAGTAATTCAACGGGGTATACTATCAGATTTTTTATTTCGCAAGGGTAGCAAACGGATGCAACCACAAGTGGGAATCGTGATGGGTAGCAACAGTGACTGGAATGTCATGTCACTGGCTGTAGAGCAACTTGAAAAATTTGGTGTCACACATGAATACAAAGTCGTTTCCGCACATCGCACACCAGATTTATTATTTGAGTATGCAGCAACTGCTAAAGACCGTGGCTTACAGTGCATTATTGCCGGAGCAGGCGGTGCAGCCCATCTACCCGGCATGCTGGCAGCAAAAACTACCATCCCTGTCTTAGGTGTGCCTGTACCTTCCCGCTACCTGAAAGGCCAGGACTCACTGTATTCAATCGTACAGATGCCCAAAGGTGTTCCCGTTGCCACCTTCGCTATTGGTGAAGCCGGTGCTGCTAATGCCGCCTTATTCGCGATTGCTATACTGGCCAACCAGGATGAAAAACTGGCACAACAACTGGCAGAATTCCGCGAGACCCAGCGCCAAATTGCCATGAATATGTCACTTCCGCCAGAAGATCATTAACCCCAACCCTCCAACTAAAGAGTGTAAGCCTTATGTTATTACCGGGATCAACCATCGGCATGTTAGGTGGTGGCCAGCTAGGCCGCATGTTTACTGTTGCTGCACGCACATTAGGCTACAAAGTGATCGTGCTGGAACCCGACCCGCTAAGTCCAGCAGGGCAATTGGCGGATGAACATCAAATCGCTGCTTACGACGATGCTGAGGCGTTAAAAATACTGGGTACCAAATGCGATGTCATCACTACTGAATTTGAGAACATTCCAGCCAAAACGCTGGAGCTACTGAAAACCTATTGCCCGGTACGTCCTTCAGCAACAGCGGTAGAAGTCGCTCAGGATCGCATTGTTGAAAAAGAATTTGTACGTAGTTGTGGATTGATGCCGGTACCTTTTGCTGCCATCCGTCAGATCACTGATATTGCTGAAGCAACCGTATCGGTACAGTTTCCGGCTATATTAAAAACCGCCCGCCTGGGTTATGACGGCAAAGGGCAGGTCACTGTCAACTCGCAGGCAGCTGCCGAAGAAGCCTTCGATAATCTGAATCAGGTCGATTGTGTATTGGAGCAACGTGTTGATCTGAAGTGTGAGATTTCAGTCATTCTGGCACGCAATGTTGCAGGCGAGAGCCAATGTTTCCCTGTGGCTGAAAATATTCATAAAGACGGCATACTTCATCAAACGATCGCTCCAGCCAGAGTTGATGACGCATTAGCCAAATCAGCCAAAGCAGCAGCACAATCTCTGGCGGATAAATTGGAATTTGTGGGTGTGATGGCCGTTGAGTTTTTTGTGACTCAACAAGGTGAATTGCTTATCAATGAAATGGCACCACGCACCCATAACAGTGGCCACTACACACTGGATGCCTGTATCACCTCACAATTTGAGCAACAAGTACGTATGGTGTGTAATCTGCCATTTGGTAGCACAGAGCAACACACACCCGTAGCCATGACCAACCTGCTGGGTGATGTCTGGGGGGATGATCAGCCGCAATGGG
>CALHAO010000411.1 GCA_937931765.1 uncultured Thiotrichaceae bacterium | reverse complement strand
GCTGACGGCCCCAGCGGCAGACAGCAAATGGTGCTGGATTTAAGTCAGGATGGTGTGTGTGATTACCTGTTTTCCGCCATCGACAAACTGCTCAGTGAATACCCCATTGAGTATATTAAATGGGATCATAACCGCGTTTGTATCGGCAGTACTCCAACACAAACCTATGCGGTGTATCAATTATTTGCACGCCTGAACGCAGCACATCCCACAGTTGAAATCGAAAGTTGTTCTTCCGGCGGCGGGCGTATCGATTTCGGCATTCTGCAACACACCAAAAGGGTCTGGTTATCCGATTCCAACGATGCACTGGAACGCTGGCGTATTCAGCATGAAGCTGCCCTGCTGCTGCCACCTGAAGTCACCGGCTCCCACGTCGGCCCGCGTCATTGCCATACATCAGGCCGTGTGTTGCCGATGTCATTCCGTGCCTGGGTAGCTGCTAGTCGCCACATGGGGCTGGAAATGGATGTGCGGGAATTATCTGAAGAGGAAACTGCCACGCTGTCCACAGTGATTGCGTGGTGGAAAGCCAACCGTGACTGGTTGTTTAAAGGCCGCTTATACCGGCTTGATAGCCATGATCCGGCAGTGACTGCGGAAATGACGGTGGCGGATAACTCTGCCCAGTTTGTGGTGTTTGCCGCGCAAATGACTACATCAGCGCGGCAGAATACGCGTTTATTACGTCTGACCGGCTTAGAAGCTGATAGCTTTTATTGCCTGAAACTACAGAATACTGATGCTATCAGTGGCAATTTAACCCGTTATTGGGCATCTGATCTGAATAAACCAGAAGGCCTGATATTGTCCGGCCAAACATTGATGCGACAAGGGGTTGGCCTGCCCATTGCACTGCCATCACATATGATAGTGATTGAGGGTACAAAGATTAACAGGCATGCTTAGCAACACCCACAACATTAAGGTAAACATAGCTCGATGAAACCTGAAATTGGCGTTTGTTATTACCCCGAACACTGGCCTGAAGCGCAATGGGCAACTGATGCAGCATTAATGGTTGCCAGCGGTATCAGCTGGGTGCGTATCGGTGAGTTTGCATGGAGCCGTATCGAACCAACGCCGGACACCTTCAACTGGGCATGGCTAGATAAGGCCATTGCAGTATTAGGTCAGGCAGGTCTGAAAATTGTACTGGGCACACCCACTGCCACACCACCGCGCTGGATGTTAAAAAAATACCCCGATATGCTGGCGGTGGATGCCAACGATCAGCCCCGCAAATTCGGCTCACGCAGGCATTATGATTTTTCGCATCAAGCTTACCGTGAAGAGTCTGTGCGGATTTGTGAAATTCTCGCCAAACGTTATGGCGATAACCCGCACATCGCTTTCTGGCAGACTGATAATGAGTACAGTTGCCATGACACTACCCTGTCCTATTCAGCAGCAGCATTAGCAGGTTTCAGAAGCTGGCTGGCTGAGCGTTATGAAGATATTGATGCGCTGAATCAGGCCTGGGGCAATATCTTCTGGTCGATGGACTATGCGGATTTTGCTGATATTGAGCTGCCTAATCTGACGGTGACTGAAGCGAACCCAAGCCACTGGCATGATTTCCGGCGTTACTCATCCGCACAGGTGCAGGTTTATAATACAGCACAGGTAAATGCTATCCGCCGTTATGATGCATCAACACCTATTCTGCATAACTACATGGGGCGGATTACGGACTTTGATCACTTCGCCGTCGGACAAGATTTAGATGCCGCCAGCTGGGACAGTTACCCGCTAGGCTTTCTCGAAGACCGGCTAGAAGCAGATGCTGAGTGGAAACAGGCTTTCATGCGTCAGGGCGATCCGGACTTTCAGGCATTTCATCATGACTTGTATCGTGCCGTCGGGCGTGGCCGCTGGTGGGTGATGGAGCAACAGCCCGGCCCGGTTAACTGGGCACCTTATAACCCCGCCCCGCTGAAAGGCATGGTGCGATTATGGGGCTGGGAAGCGATTGCGCATGGCGCTGAGGTGGTGTCTTATTTTCGCTGGCGGCAAGCACCGTTTGCCCAGGAACAGATGCATGCTGGTTTATTGCGCCCGGATAGCGAACCGGCTCCGGCGCTGACTGAAGTTAAACAATTGGCTGCTGATTTAGCGGCTTTCCCTGAAGATACGAAGACCCACCAAACCGCCCCGGTGGCGATTGTGTTTGACTATGAGTCTGCCTGGACGTGGGATACACAACCGCAGGGTAAACACTTCGATTATTTCGCCTTGGTGTTTGAACAGTACCGCGCTTTACGCAAACTGGGTTTATCGATTGATATATGCCCGCCAGACACGGAAGACTTTTCTGCTTATCAGTTAGTACTGGTACCGGGCCTGATGCACTGGAAACATGAACTGAAAGCACACCTGAAAACTTGTGCCGGTGCTGTCTTACTCGGGACGCGTACCGGCTCCAAATCAGCAGATTTCAGTATTCCACAACAGATGCCGCCGGATTGCCCTGAGTTGATTGAACTGAAGGTGACGCATGTTGAAAGCCTGCGCCCTGATGTGGCTATCCCGTTGGAGAATGGCGGGTCAGTTTGCCATTGGCGGGAATACATGGAACCGGGTGCGGGTGTTAAAACCCTGCTGGCCACTGAAGATGGTGAGCCCGTCTTATTGCAGCAGGGCAATGTGCATTATCTGGGTGCGCAACTGGATGAAACTGCTTACCGTCGAACCATGAAGTTGTTGTGTGAACAGGGCGGTATTAGTACGGTTGATTTGCCCAAAGGCTTACGGCTAAGGCAATGGGGTGACAAGGTGGTGGCGATGAATTACTCGCTGGATACCATTGATCTGCGCCCGTTTAAGGACTTTGTTGAACTGGATGTTGCTGAACTCCCGCCTGCTGGGGTGGCTTTTAGTCTATGATCACACGCATTACCGGAGAACACACATGAATGAAATCACTGGCTGGTCAGCTGTCGAAACTGCCACGAAAATACGTAAACGTGAAGTCAGTTGCACTGAAGTAACTGATGCTCACCTGAAGTATGTTGAACTGGCTAATCCGGTACTCAATGCCATTGTGGAATCTGATCTGGAACAGGCGATGGCTATCGCGGCTGAACATGATAAAAACTGGAAACCAGAAGGCTTGCCACCACTTTATGGTGTTCCAGTAACGACTAAAATCAATATTGATCAGGCTGGTTCCGCGACCTCCAACGGGTTACCAGCTTTGCAGGATCATCTCGCCACAGAAGATTCTCCTGTAGTGACTAATCTGAAAAGTGACGGCGCTATTATTATCGGCCGCACCAGCACACCGGAATTTTCTATGCGCTGGTTCACCTCCAATCCGATTCATGGAGTGACGAATAACCCGTGGCATCCTGATATTACGCCCGGTGGTTCCAGTGGTGCAGCGGCAGCTGCGGTGGCTGTAGGCATGGGTTGCATTGCACATGGTAATGACCTGGGTGGTTCGTTAAGGTATCCGGCTTATTGCTGTGGTGTCGCTACCATTCGCCCGTCTTTAGGTCGTGTAGCAACCTGTAATCCATCCCATCCGGAACGTCCGCCATTCACGCAAGCCATGTCGGTACAAGGGCCAATCGCACGTAATATTGCTGATGTCCGCCTGGGCTTAAATACTATGGCAAAACGCTCAACTGCTGATCCATTGTGGGTCAATGCGCCGAACAGTGGTAAAGCCAGAAAAGCACCGTGGAAAATCGGCTGGTTTATGGATGCTTTTGGTGATGGTGTTGATGCTGATGTGATGGCAGCGACGGCGAAAGCGGTAACTGCGTTGAAAGATGCGGGGCATGAGTTAATTGAAATGCCACCACCACGGGCGCTGGATGCGGTAACTACCTGGGGTAATATCCTGTTCGCTGAAACACGGGTTATGGCCGCTGATAGTATGCAACAAATGGGTAGCCCAGCAGTCAATAAAGTGGTTGAAGCCTACAGTGCTTTTTATGATGAGTTGGACATGAAAGGTCTGATGCAGGCCATGCAGCATAGAATAGAAATACAGCGGCTCTGGAGCCAGATGTTTGATGACATCGATGTGTTTTTATTACCGGTGTCCGGACAAAAACCATTTTTGAATGATCAGGATTTTAAGTCACCGGAAACGATTCCGGACATGATGCGGGCGCAACGGTTTTTGTACCTGGTGAATTTATTGGGCTTGCCTGCGGCTGCGGTGCCGGTGGGCGTTTATGACGGCATACCGGTAGGTGTGCAGCTGATTGGCGCTATGCACGATGATGCGGTTTGTCTGGATGTGGCTGAAGTGCTGGAGCGGGAGATTAAGTTTGTGGGCTTGTGAAAGCTCCCCTACTCTCGCAAATGCTTATCAAAAAACGCCAGCGTACGCTGCCAAGCCAATTCCGCTGCCGCTTCGTCATACTGCTCACAAGCATCATCATGAAAATCATAGTTAACGCCAGAATAAACAAAAGCCTGGTAATCCGCCTGATTGGTCAGCAATACCGCCTCATACGCTGCCCAGCTACCATTCACCCACTCATCCAGCTCAGCAAACTGCAATAACAACGGGCCTTTAATTTTGTTCGCCTGCTCATCATTGGCGGGCATACCATAAAACGGCACTGAGGCATCAACTAATTCAGGCATCGACGCCAACATATTACTGATATAACCGCCAAAACAAAAACCGATTACACCCAGTTTGCCACTAGCTAAAACGTGCTGCTTCAACATATTAGCCGCCATCACAAAATCTTGTTCAACCTTGTTGCGGTTCATAGACTTCAGCAGCAACCAACCCGCATCATCATCCCCTGCATAACCACCCACTGTGTGTAAAGCATCCGGCGCAAAAACCAGATAACCCTGCCGGGCTAACCGACGCGCAACGGCTTCAGCATGAGGATTCAGGCCACTACTGCCATGCACTAACAATACTGCTGGTAATTTGCCTGCAACCTGCAATGGCCGTACTAAATACCCACGTCCCTCACCACTACCTTGTGGCGAATTGAAGGTTAGGTACCCCGCCTCAATATCACCATCATTAAGCGTTACCTGTTCAACAAAGGTGTGCTTTGACATGAAGGTATTAGCGATTACGCCGCCAGTTAAACCAGCGATGGCCAAACCACCTAAACGGGAAATAAAAGCACGACGGGCAATTGCCTCACGAGAGGTGCTGGCTGTTGCGTCAACTGGTTGCATGAGGTCTTCCTACTACTTTTTATAATTACTTATACCTTAGTAGGTAAACAGCCTTTTTTCCGTAACGGCATGACCTGAACGGTCATATAAAGGCTTTAAAGTGCAGAAGTTTACAGTATTGTGCTGAAATTATGGAATATTAGAGCACTTGACCAAAGTCTAACCTTGAACCTCTACCGCACCACAGGATCAATCACCCCAATCCCCAAACCCAACACCCGCTCAATCGCCAACCCTACCTGAAGCACCAGTGCATCCCCCCGTGGCGGCCCAATCAACTGCACCCCCACCGGCAAATCTGCCCCGTTGATAATTCATTTATTGAAACCGGCTTGTCACCATCTTTTAGCAGGTTATTCAAGAAAGTACGAAACCAGGTGTTGCCGGATTTAGGATAAGAGGCAAGCCAGAAAATCCCTTTTGGGGGTAGTGGCTCAGGGCTGCGTTTCATAGGGCTTTTCTTCAATGGTTTCATCGTTTTCTGGTTTCTTCTCCCAGATATGGCCGTTAATCACAAACCGTGCTGACATGAAGTCATCATCCTGTGTGTCTACGGGTAGTACTGCATGGTAATAATGGCTAGGGAAGAAGAACAAGCTGTTGCGTTTAGGCATGATACGGGTAAATGAATAATTGTAGCTGGAGTTTAAGGTATCTGTATCAAAAACTACCAGCTCACCACCCTTGAAATGTTTGGGTTCGGGGTGAAAAAAGTAAGTGTAGCTGATCAGGCGGCCTTGTCCGCCATCCTGATGTACGCGGAAGTATTCGCCATCATGATAAGCCCGCAGCTTTACTTCAATGCGTGAAGCTTCAAAAGGTGTTAGTCCCAATCGGTGGGTCACATCAGGCAGGCGCTCTGTAATTAATGCTCTCACTGTTTTTTTCAGCGGGTTACCTTTCAAGCTCAGGTCTGTGTTGTTTCGGGCGTCAGGGTTATAGCGGCTTTTATCGTGGTTTTTTCCACCCCCCACCTCTGCTGGTCGGAAATCTGTTTGGTGTTGCTGCATGTAATCAATCATTTCCTGAAGAGTGGCTTCCGGCAGGAAGTCAGGTAGCTCCATGACCGGACTGGCGCAGGGTCGGGTGACTTTATCCGGCATGTAGCCGATTAGTCCCCCTGTTAGCGCTGCTATTGTGTAGGAGTAGTCCGAGTTATCAGGAAAGCACTCTTCTAGTTCAGCATACAATTGTAAAGCTTCGTCTAGCTTGCCTTGTTTACGTTTCCCTGCGGCCAGTTGAAATAACAGGGTTTCAT
>CALHAO010000410.1 GCA_937931765.1 uncultured Thiotrichaceae bacterium | reverse complement strand
GCTGAGTTTCGTATGGAATCACTAACCTCGTTGATTATTGGTGGCATTGCGTTTGATTCACCGAGTGAGGGTGGTGATAACCGCATGGCCAGTGAAGAGTTTAGTTCATTTACACTACATGCTAATTTCGACAGTAGTCGCGAAAAACAGTACACCAACCGCTTGTATTATACGGTGTATTTTAATGGTTCTCTGCGTGGTTTGGGGGAAGGTGCACCAGTCGAGTTTCAGGGTATACGTGTAGGGGCCGTCGAGAAGATTAAGATGCACCTTGATCCGGGCACTCTGGACGTGCGTATTCCGGTTTTAATTGCTATTGAGCCGCAACGCTTCTCGGAAGATATTACCGTACAAGGCAGTGCAGAGTTTATGGAAGGCATGGTCGATAAGGGTATGCGGGCGACTTTGCAGAGCGGCAATCTGTTGACAGGGCAAAAATACGTTGCATTGAGCTTTGATAAAAAGGCCACACCCGCCATCATCGAACGCGGTCAGTTCCATGCTGTTTTCCCCACCAGTACCACACAGGTTGAAGAACTATCAGAGCTGGCGCTGGGCATTGCTGAGGATGTTAAAGTAACACTGGCCAGTATCAGCAGTTTTATGCAAAGTCGTAAGCTGGATGAAACCGTTGACAGTATGAATCAGGTATTGGGTGAAACAGAAACCACGGTAGTGGCTGCCCGGCAGACGATGGAGGATATTAGTCAGTTATTGACCAAGCTTGAATCGCACACTTTGCCGACACTGACCAATGATGCATCAAAGGTATTGCGTCAGCTGGATCAGAAAACCCTGCCATCGCTGAGTGGTAATATTGATCAGGTGAGCAAGGATGTTAGCCGGGTCATGCAACGGGTTGATTCTCAGACCTTGCCGACATTGGCGAGAGGGGTTAATCAGTTGACAGAAGATGCCAGTAAGGTCATGCAGCGAGTAGACAAACAAACGCTGCCTACTGCTGCGCGGATGATGAATAAGATTGACCAGGAAACGCTGCCCGCTGTCACTCTGATGGCGAATCAGGTGAATCAGAAAACCCTGCCTGTGGTTAATCAGGTGCTGAAAAAAGTTGATCAGGAAACCTTACCGGCGGTGCGCAGTACCAGTGGCACGATTAATAAAGCCAGTATGGACTTTTCGCGCAGTACTCATGAGTTGAATAAAACCATGCAGCGTTTACAAGGCACCTTGACGCACCTTGACCGTATGTTGGCACAAAACTCACCGACTCAACATCAGGTGGCAGAAATGATGGAAGAAGTTACCAGAATGGCACGCTCAGTGCGCTTATTAACTGAGCAACTGGAGCAGCAGCCGGAATCTGTTTTACGTGGTAAGCGGGGAGTGAAATGATGAAGCAATTTATGCGTGTGAGTCGGGTGGCACGGGGTGTCGGTTTATTGATGCTGCTGACTTTACTGGCAGCTTGTTCGGGCAGCCCTCCAACGATTTACCATACGTTATCATCAGGCAGCGCCCCGGTTAGCAGCGTGAAACCCACTAAGCCAGTACCGTCGCTGGGTGTCGGGCCAGTGCATGTGCCGAGTCTACTGGATCGCCAGGGTGTTGTCTTACGCAAAGATGAGTATTCGGTGGAAGTGTCTGAGTTACATCAGTGGGGCGGTGAACTGGAAGATGAGTTTGTCAGCACATTGGCCCAGCACTTACAGATGCGCCTACCTGATACTCAGGTGCGGACTGTGCCCTGGGAACTTGAACAGACACCGTTGTATCAGGTGACCATCACCGTGGCTCAGTTTGATGGCATGCCTGCGGGGAAAGCCCGGTTACGCGGACGCTGGCAATTACAGTATGCAAAAACTGGTAGGGGTGTGCGTGCTTCCTTGTTTAATCTGGAACGTCAGGTAAACGATGAGTCCGTTGAGGCGATTGTCCGTGCTCAAAGCCATTTGCTGAGTGAGTTAGCTGATCAGATTATTGATGGCCTACGCTGAGGTGAACTGAGGGTTATTGTTACTGGGCCTACCAGGCTACTTTTCATGCACACCCAGTTCTTCAGGCGTCATATTTTCCAGTTGTATTTGTGCCCGATTACGTGAAGCACGAACATGATGGCGCATTAGTACTTCAGCCATTTCACCATCGCGACGGGTAATCGCATCAACAATCAGTTCATGTTCAATTTGTGCCTTGGGCGTGAATCCTGGATTAAGGCGCAGGCGGTAAAAACGCACCAGGTCATAGAGATCCTGGCATAACATGCGGATCAGGCGTTCATTCTGGCTGCCCTGAATAACACAGAAGTGGAAATCCAGATCGGGATCATGTTTTAAGCTGTTATTTCCGGGCTGCTCCGGGGTGGTGGTGGCATTTCTATGACGCTCCAAGAGTTCCTGCAGATTATGTACTTCCTGTTCCGTCATGTTTTGTGCTGCTAGTCGTGCTGCCATGCCTTCCATAGCTTCGCGAATTTGGTAAATTTCCATTAATTGGTCGATGGAGAAGCTGATAATTCTTGCGCCGATATTTGGACGGCGGGTGACTAGGTTACAATTTTCAAGTTTACCGATAGCTTCGCGTAAAGAGCCACGACTGACACCATAAGCGGCAGCCAATTCGGGTTCGCTGATTTTCTTACCCGCAGGCATTCCGCCTTCAAGAATAGAGCGCCGCAAGTCCTGGAACATGCGATCTGCAATGGTGACAGGCTCTTGTGACTGACAAACTGACCGAAATGCCATCTATAATTCCTCAAAGCGATAATAATTTATTGTGTTGACAATAATAACCTTAAATCGTTGAGTTTCAATGGTTTTACGTTCGATTGTTGACAATTTGGGGGCTGAGTGGTGTTTTGTGCTTGATTTATGCTCTTTATATGACAGGTGAGCGGTCAAAAGGGCGTGGGTAGTAGCACAATATGGATACGTTAACTACATTTTATGTATACAATTTTTTATTGTTTATGTATTCTCTGCTTTACTATTTACCTGCCGTTCATCAATCTAAAGAGGGATTTACTATGTCCATAGGTACGCCCGAGCAGCTGCGCGACCCCAATTATACCCCGCCACTTTTAAAAGCCGTCCCGCTGGGTATCCAGCATGTACTGGCGATGTTTGTCAGTAATGTGACTCCGGTCATTATTGTTGCTGGTGCTGCGGGTTTTGGTTTTGGCTCCAATTCGCCTAACTTTCCCGACATGTTATACATGATTCAGATGGCTATGCTATTTGCAGGCATCGCCACATTGATCCAGACCATTGGTATGGGGCCGATAGGCGCTAAACTGCCGATTGTTCAGGGCACCAGCTTTGCTTTTCTACCGATTATGATTCCATTGGTTGCGGGGCAGGGTATAGAAACCATGGCCGCTTTAATGGGCGGTGTCATTGTCGGCGGTATCTTCCAGGCATTTCTCGGTACGTTCATTGGCAGAATCCGCTTTGCTTTACCACCACTGGTGACCGGCTTGGTTGTACTAATGATTGGTCTGGCGCTGGTGAAAGTAGGCATTCAATATGCTGCAGGCGGTGTGCCAGCTAAAGGCACTGAATCCTTTGGCAGCTTATTGAACTGGGGTATTGCGCTGGTGGTTATTTTCACCACGCTGGGTGTAAAATTCTTCATGCGCGGCATGTGGTCAGTCGCCGCTGTGTTAATTGGTCTGATCGTCGGTTACCTTGTGGCGATGGTGTTCGGTCTGGTTAATTTTGGCAATGTGGCTAATGCGTCGTGGTTCGTTGTGCCTGAGCCTTTCCGTTGGGGGTTTGAGCTGAGTACAGCTGCGGTGATCGGCTTCTGTTTTATGGCAGTTATTTCCGCGATTGAAACAGTGGGTGATGTATCTGGTATTACTAAAGGTGGTGCTGGTCGTGAAGCGACGGATAAAGAAATTGCGGGCGCGACTTATGCTGATGGCTTGGGTTCCACTATTGCCGGTATTTTCGGTGGTTTGCCTAACACTTCTTTCAGCCAGAACGTGGGCCTGGTGTCTATGACCGGTGTGATGAGCCGTCATGTAGTAACCATTGGTGCTTTGTTCCTGATTGTTTGTGGTCTGGTGCCAAAAGTAGGCGCAGCTATCTCAACTATTCCAATTATGGTGTTGGGTGGCGGTGTTATTATTATGTTTGGTATGGTGGCTGCTGCTGGTATCAATATGCTGTCCGATGTTAACTGGGATCGTCGTAATATGATGATTTTTGCTATTTCATTGGCGGTTGGTTTGGGTTTACAGTTAGAGCCTGAAGCTTTACAGCATCTGCCTAGTACCGCAAAAATCCTGTTAACCAGTGGTTTGTTACCAAGTGCAGCGATTGCGATCATACTTAATTTATTGTTGCCGAAAGATCTGGG
>CALHAO010000409.1 GCA_937931765.1 uncultured Thiotrichaceae bacterium | reverse complement strand
TCCTGAAGGATCTGTTCAATCAAATTACCACCGGGGCAGTTACCTGACACTTTCTGTGTGCTGTCTGATTGTTGTGATGACTGCGTGGCTTCTGCTGCTTTCGGTGGTTCAGCTGCTTTAGCCTTTACCTGTTCTTCGGTGACTTTGCAGCCGTCGTGTCCGGGGTTTTTGCTTCTGACCGGCTCAAAGCTTGGCTTGCCGAAAGCACTACTTCCCCGACCACGGTCTGTTTGCACAGGGGTTCCACCGCTGATTTTCAAGGGTTTATGCATGCTTGAATTATTATCGATCATGTGTGACTTCTCTGTTTTTTTGTTAATAGTGAGATTTGTACGCCGTCCGGTCAAATTTTACCGACGTACCGTTGTGTATAAAGTTTACGGTTTATGCCTATGTCGCTGCAGGTAATGGCATAATTCAGCCATGAATATTGAAATCATTGATTCGCTTGACCAGATTTCTGTGGTGCACTGGAATGCGCTGGTTAAAGGCAATAATCCATTTGTGCGCCATGAGTTCTTGGCGGCGCTGGAGCATCACGGTTGTGTCGGTGAGAAATTTGGCTGGCTGCCACGTCATGTGCTGGTCTATGACGAGAGTGAGCTGGTGGGCGCGATGCCGTTGTATGAAAAATACAATAACTACGGTGAGTTTGTGTTTGACAATGCTTGGGCTAATGCTTATCAGCAGCAAGGCATGGATTACTACCCCAAGCTGGTTTCATCGATTCCTTATACACCCGCCAGCGGTCAGCGCCTGTTGGCCAAAGCCGGGCGTGAGGACGAGATCTTTCCGGCGTTAATCTCGGTAGCGGTTCAGTTAGCTGAGCAGCTTGAGTGCAGCAGTGTGCATTGGTTATTTGCGCTGGCTGAAGAGCAGGATTTTATGGAGGCACAAGGGCTGATCAATCGCCATGATTGCCAGTTCCATTGGCGTAATTTTGGTTACCAGCAATTCGATGACTTCCTCGCCACGTTTAGTTCTAAAAAACGTAAGAATATCAAACAAGAACGGCGCAAGGTGAGCGAGAGTGGTGTCACGCTGCGTGTGCTGGACGGCCACACGGCTTCTGCAGAGGATTGGCAACGTTTTGCCTTTTTCTATACCAATACCTTTGAGACTAAATGGGGCACGCCGACTATGAATGAGGGTTTTTTCCGTGAGGTGGCGGAGAAAATACCGGATCAGGTGGTGCTGGTCATGGCCGACTTGAATGGTGAGTGTATTGGTGGTTCATTGATGTATCGCGGCGAAACCACTTTGTTCGGGCGGCATTGGGGTTGTACTGAATATGTGGATAACCTGCATTTTGAAGCTTGTTATTATCAAGGTATTGAGTATTGCATCGAACATGGGTTGGCAGTGTTTGAGCCGGGGGCGCAGGGTGAGCATAAGGTGCCACGCGGGTTTATTCCTACGCAAACCCGTTCCGCTCATTACTTAGTGAGTGATAAGTTTCGTCAGGCGGTGCGTCAGCATACTTTGCATGAGCAGCGGGCTGTGGCGCACTACATGGAATCTGTGCGTGAACACATGCCTTATCGGGCGGATTTTATTGCAAAGCATCTGGGCTGATCTATGCCTGATAATATTATCCAATTCGTTTGGACGTATAGTCGTAAGCAACAATTTTGGTTAATCCTGCTGACCTTTGTTTCATTTCCGTTATTGTATGTTTCCCTGGAAATTCCCAAGCTGATTATTAACGAGGCTTTATCCGGTGAAGCGGGGTTGCGTTATTTTCTGGGCTGGGCGGTGACGCCTTTTCAACTGTTGATGGGGCTGAGTTTTTCATTGTTGGCGTTGGTGTTGATCAACGGTTTGTCCAAGATGTTCATCAATACGCAAAAAGGCATCGTCGGTGAAACGCTGGTGCGTCGTTTGCGCTATATGTTGCTGGAGCGTCTGTTACGTTTTCCGCCGCGTAAATTTGAACAGCTCTCTCAGGGCGAAGTGATCGCTACGGTGGTGCAGGAAACCGATCCGCTAGGTGGTTTCGCTGGTGATGCTTTTGCTCACCCGTTGCTTCAGGGTGGGACACTACTAACCATTCTGTTGTTTATGTTTATGCAGGATTGGGTGCTGGGTGTGGCATCAATAGCACTGGTGCCGGTGCAACTGCTGATCATTCCTTATCTGCAACGCCAGATTAATGTGCTGCGTAAACAAAGGGTCAAGCGGGCAAGGGTGTTATCGAGCCGGATTGGTGAGGCGGTGCAATCTGCCAATGAGATACGTATTCAGGGGACACGCCGTTATACATTGGCAGAATTCTCTTATCGCTTTGGTGAGCTGTATTACATTCGTTTAGCCTTGTTTAAAAAGAAGTTTTTTATGAAATTTCTTAATAACACGCTGAATCAGCTAACACCGTTTATGTTCTACGCTATTGGTGGTTATTTGGTGCTGGAAGGACGCTTGACCATCGGGGCGTTGGTGGCGGCGATTGCGGCACATAAAGACTTTCTGAGTCCGTGGCGGGAGTTATTAAGTTTTTACCAGATCTGGCAGGATAATCTGGTGCGTTACCAGCAGATAGTGGAGCAATTTAATCCATACAATATGCAGACGCTACCGGATGCTGCGGAGCCGGTAGACGAAGCCTTTTTCCGGCAAACCTTGTTTATGCAGCAGGTCAATATCCGTAATGATCATCATGAACCACTATTAAGTCACCTCAATATGGCATTGAAGCCGGGTGAGTGGGTCGTTGTGCATTGTCCTGACCTTGTGTTACGGCAGACTTTTGCGCAATGCCTAGTCGGGCTGGTGAAACCTTCTAGTGGTTTTGTCGGTTTTGAGGGGCGTGCATTGGATTCACTGGCAGAGGCGGATTTGCGGCAAAACCTGGGGTTCGTTAATGAACAGGCACATTTGTTTAATGCGTCTGTTGCCTACAATATTGGCTATGGTCTGAATCATCAGCCACCCCTGGTGGAGTTGGAAAAGCACCTTGGATTACTGGTTGATTCAGTGAAGTCGGGTAATAGTACGGACTGGTTTGATGAAAGCTTTTTGGGTAGTTGGGGTAACTTGTCGCGTTTTGGTGCTGAGGACTGGAGCGAGATGCAGGGTTGGTTACGTGAACAGATGGATATTTTCAATGTCACAGACCGACTAACTACGCTATCGCTTGAGGAAGTATTTAATCCACTGAACTATCCCGAAGCAGTGTTCGGGCAGTTGGTGGATGACCTGTTGGTTGCCCGTCAGTGTATGCTGGATGAAATTAATCATCAGGGCCGGGATAACCACATGGGGCAGTACGACATTAAGCGTCTGAATCGTTTTGCGCCGATGTTGGATAACCTGGTGTTCGGGACATTAGCCGGTGACAAAGAAGTACTACGCCCGGTATTAATGAAAACTATTATTGAAGCACTGGATGAGAACGATTTACTTAACCCCAGTCTGCGTATTGCTGAGCGGTGTTTGCGCAAACTGATGGTGCAATATAAAGGATTGGAAGAAGGGCATCTTTTTATTGAACAGTTTGAATTGCATGATGAGCAGCGTTTAGCCGACTTGAAACAGTTATCTCATACGCTGGAGGCAGATGTTGATGCAGCGGTTAGTGATGCGTCTTGTAGCGATGAGTTGATGGATATTTTTGTGCGCATGGTGCCACAGGAATGGCTGGATATCTGGATGGAGCCGGATTATGTGGATCAGTTGCTTATGTTGCGTAACGATATGATGCAGCGCTTGTCAGAACGTTTAGGTGACGCCTATTTTCCATTTATTGAGGATAAATATAATCCGGGTTTGTCAGTGCTGAATAATGTGTTGTTCGGACGCATTGATCCGCACTGCCCTGATACCCGAGCCTATCTGCAGGAGCGGGCTACATACTGGGTAATGGAGAAAGCTAGTGAGCATGATCTGTTGCGGTTGTTTATTATTAATACACAGGTCGGTGTGAACGGTAGCCGGATTCCGGTACAGGTTCATCATTTGCTGAGTCTGATGCGTACCTTGGTGAAGCGCCCGGTTATTCTGGTATTGCAGGATGCGTTAACGGCTCAGTCGGATGCGGAAAAATTTGAGATCCTGCAGCGCATGCGTCAGTCACGTCCGGATTTAACCTTGGTGCGCGTGACTGCTGAACAGACTCACCTGGAGATGTTTGACCGCTACTTGCAGTTAACGCCGGATGGTTTGATTGAACAGGCTAAACCGGCTGTATAGCTGGGAATAGTTCATTCACAAAATGACCTACCTGAGTTTATTCACTGCTGCTTTTCTGGCAGCGACGATTCTTCCGGCACAATCTGAGGCCTTGCTACTGGTCTTGATTCTGGATGAGCCTTCGGCAGTTGGCTGGCTGATTTTAGTCGCAACAGTGGGTAATACGCTGGGCGCTGTGCTTAATTGGTGGTTGGGGCGTTATGTACATCGTTTTCAGGATAAGCGCTGGTTTCCGGTGAGTAAGGCCAGTTTGCAGTATGCTGAGCAACGTTTCCGCAAGTACGGATTATGGTCTTTGTTGTTGAGTTGGGCACCAATCATTGGTGATCCGTTGACGGTGATTGCCGGTATATTAAGAGTGCCATTTTGGACGTTTCTGACTTTAGTTGGGGTGGCTAAAGCCGCTCGGTATCTGGTGATTGGTGGGGTGGTGTTTTGGTAGGGAGCAGGTTTATGTGCAGTAGAATTATGGCTGGAATCCGATGAAAACATCATTATTAACCCGCGCCAGTTGGCGTTTCTTTACCCGCCACCCCTGGCAATTGTGGCTGACGCTGCTGAGTATTGCGTTGGGTACGGCGGTAATGATTGCTGTGGATCTGGCTAATCAAAGCGCCGGTCATTCGTTTAAACAGTCGGTTAATACGCTCAGTGGTCAGATGACGCATGAAATCACGGCGCGGAAAGGCTTGATCCCTGATGATTTCTATCAGCAATTGCGGGTTGAGTGGGGCTATCGGGATAGTTTGCCACAGCTTGAGGTGGCGTTAAATAAAGATGGCCTGAGCTATTCATTATTGGGATTTGATCCCTTTGCCACTTCTTCAGAGCAGGGTTCGTCGGTAGATATTCCGATGTCTGATCTGACGCGCTTGATGACTACGCCGAATACAGTGATTGTACCGGATGAGTTGGCACAGCGTTTGGGTGTGACGATGGGTGATACGCTATCGATGGAATCTGC
>CALHAO010000408.1 GCA_937931765.1 uncultured Thiotrichaceae bacterium | reverse complement strand
TCTCCTCAGAATTGTTGGAAGCCGGAAGGTTTACACCTGTCTCAGTATAGATTTAAATCCGGCGTTAAATCAATTCTGATACATATTTACTTTTCCTCATGCTATTTCTTGATACAATCCGGCTCATGTCAGGAAATACTTTTGGAAAAATATTCACCGTCACATCATTCGGTGAAAGTCATGGCCCCGCGATCGGGTGTATTGTCGATGGTTGTCCTCCGGGAATGCTGCTGTCCGCTGAAGATATTCAGGTGGATCTTGATCGGCGCAAGCCGGGTCAGAGCCGCCATACTACGCAGCGTCGCGAAGCCGATGAGGTGCAGATTCTCTCGGGTATCTTCGAGGGGAAAACCACCGGTACGCCTATCGCGTTGATGATTAATAATACGGATCAGCGCTCTAAGGATTATTCGAATATCCTTGATCGTTTCCGCCCCGGTCATGCGGATTATACTTATTATAAGAAGTATGGTTTTCGTGATTATCGTGGTGGTGGCCGTTCGTCGGCGCGTGAAACCGCGATGCGCGTAGCGGCAGGATCGATTGCGAAAAAATACCTATCCGAGCGTTACGGCGTGACGATTCGTGGTTATTTATCGCAACTTGGCCCGATTAAGATCGACACCGTGGATTGGGATGTAGTGGAAACTAACCCGTTCTTTTCACCGGATGACAGCAAAGTGGCCGAGATGGAAAGCTATATGGATGCCTTGCGTAAGGAAGGTAATTCTGTGGGTGCAAAAATCACTGCTGTCGCACAAGGGTGTCCTCCGGGCTGGGGAGAACCCATCTTTGACCGCATTGATGCAGACATTGCCCATGCGATGATGAGTATTAATGCCTCTAAGGGCGTGGAAATCGGTGCGGGTTTCGATTCGGTGGCACAAAAAGGTACTGAGCACCGCGATGAAATTACGGCGGCTGGTTTTTTGCAGAACGAGGCTGGCGGTACATTAGGCGGAATTACATCTGGTCAGGATATTGTGGTGCATACCGCTTTTAAGCCGACTTCCAGCATGCGTCTTCCAGGTGAAACTATTAATCTTGATGGTGAGTCGGTCGAGGTGATTACTAAGGGCCGTCATGATCCTTGTGTTGGCATCCGTGCTACGCCGATTTGTGAAGCGATGCTGGCGATTACCTTGATGGATCATGCGTTGCGGCATCGGGCTCAGAATATGGATGTCACGACTGAGTTGGCTGATATTCCGGCTCAGGCTCCGCAGCAGTAAATCACTATTTGTACTATTTTTGTGGTGCATGGGAGCAGCGTTTTCTGATCGCTGCCCTTTGCTCACCAGCCTTTTCCATCAAACCAAATCGTCCAGTTATGGCCACAGTTTTTACAATGGTGGCGCTTCTTGTTCTTCCTCTTGTTTGTTGTGAACGGAAAATCGAAGTCGATTGTAAATAGATTGATAATCCGCGATAACATGTCGACGCTGCTGTTAATGTCATCTGAGTTGCACTCCGGGCAACGAATACGTGCTCGGTCGGTGGGCGCTGCGACTGAGAAAGGTTCTGGCTCCGGTATGTGCGAATTCAGGAAAATGGTGGCCCGTTCCAGATCTTGCTCTTCTACCATCAGCGAAGCGCTACTGATTTCTGTGTAGGTGATACCAGTGGGTGAATGATGAAAAACCTCAGCCGGGATACCCGCATCCTCCAGTTTTTTCTGATCGAGAGCGGCTAACAGGCTATCGGGGTAAGTGGCGACGGCTTTAAGGTTGTTCATGGCATAGCTCATCATCCAGTGATTTGGTATCCGATTCTTCAAACCAACGATGCCACCGGTAATTACAACGTTCACACTTATGATGTGTACGGCTCCTCGCCATCACCAGCGAGTAGATTTGAAAAGGTATAAGTCCGAGTAAAATTGCCAGCCAGGGTTTATCACTATTAATGTCCGTTGAATTACAGCTGGGGCAGCTCAGGCCATCGCTGTAGTTGATTTCAGGTGCAATGTCATACTCGCCTGCTTCACAAGATTGCAGAATGTCTCTGGCTTGTTCGAGGTTGGACGCTGCGACCATTAGCTTTACACCACCAATAGCATTGGATATCAACCAGTCGGTAGCAATGTGATGTTCATTGTGTAGTGCCACTGGAATGCCTTCAGCTTCGAGGCGGCCACGTGCTATATGGGCTTCCAGTATTCCTGTATAAGTTGTCGCCATAACCAGTCTTGCCATTTTGTTTTCTCCTACATTTGTTAATGTGCACAGGATAAGGCGTGGCCAAAAAACTTTCTGTGAAATATTCACTATTTTAATGTCTATATCATTTGTTACGTCTTTACTCAATACTGATGTTGATGCTGCCTGGCTTGGCTTATATTTTGTGACTTATGCACATTATTGGTTGTTTTTTGCACAAACACTGTTAATTCCGTTATGCTTATGTTTCATGTTGCTGCAGCAATGGAAAGAAGCTTAGTATCGATACTATATTAATTTTAAAATGGAAAAATAATGCAAAAATATATTAAATTTTTATGCTATCTCACTTTTTTATTAACTTCATCAGCTCATGCTATATCGCAGGGAGCCGGAAATACGTCGATTACTAATGCTCAGCAGCAAAGTTGTGGCTGTGATCATACAATATCAACTTATAATTGGTTGGTAGACGGCGGAACTTTGGGTGTTCAGCCGGGTGATACTATTTGTCTTGATTCTTCTGTTGCCTATGCCAATATGACATGGAGAAACATTATTGGTACACAGGAAGATCCTGTGATTATAACAAATTGTGGTGGTCAGGTTTATATAAATGCTCATAACTCAGGAACGCCAAACATTGGTTATGGGTGGCGGTTTAAGAGTTCTTCATTTTTCAAAATTTCAGGTGATGGTGATACTAATCATGATTATGGAATCAAGGTATCAACACCTGGCGGGTTTTATATAACAATGGAGCATTTCACTACTAACTTTGAAATTTCTAATGTAGAAGTGGCAGGGATTTCACCAGTTACTCCCACCAGCACTCAAAACGGATTTGCCGGAATCGGTATAAAAACAAAACCCTATTGTGATGGTTCATCGGATAGGGGTGCTTGGACGATGCATGATGTTAGCGTTCATGATAATTATATACATGATGTAGGTGGTGAAGGCTTGTACATCGGTTATGGTTTCTATGATGGTCGTGTAGAGAGTAATTGTGGGGCGTTGCGTATTCCTCATGCAATCAGAGGCCTAAGAGTCTTTAACAATAAGGTTGAAGATGTAGGTTATGATGGTATACAAGTGAAAAATGCAGACACTGATGCCGAAATTCATAATAATTTTATTGCTAATTATGGCCTGAGAGAAAATGGTAACCATGATGAAGGTTTGTTGGTGGGTGATGGAACTGAGGCACTTATTTATAATAACTGGATTGATAACGGGCCTGGCGTTAAAAAAGGTAATGGGATACAGCTTAATGCTTTTGGTAATACAAAGGTTTTTAATAATGTCGTTATAGGTTTAGGTCAGGATGCCACTCAAAATTTATATAACAAGAGAGATAGTATTTATATAAATAACAATAGTTCTGCTTTTTCAAATGCTAAAACAGGCACGTTTGAAATCTACAATAATACATTTATTGGTGCGCAAAATTATGGAATTGAAGCTTATACGCCCCAAGCTATTGAGCTTAAAAATAATATATTTGCCGGATATGCTCAGCAATCAAGTTTTGGGTTTACTGCTTCGCAGACTAATATTTCTAATATTTTTAATATGGATTTATCAACATTTAATTTTGTTGATGCACTTAATCATGACTTTCGTTTGCAACTGAGTTCACCAGCGGTAGGAGCCGGTGTTAATACGCAACTTAGCTTTGACCATGATAACCTGTTGCGGGTAGATAATGTTTTTGATGTTGGGGCTTATGAATATGGTGGTGCCCTTGCGGGTTCAATCCCAACACTCAGCATTCTTACGCCTTCGTCAAATATTCATACGGCAAGAGGAGCTGTTTTTATTGAGGTCGGGCTGACGGATTCTACGAATGTTGTGGAGAAGGTTCAATACGTTCTCAATGGCAAACTTATCGGAACTGATCTGCTGCCCAGGAAAACGGAGCATTGGATAGGTGGTCAGAGGTTTGACATAGGTACTAACGATTTTCATGCCATTGCGCTAGATTTTAGTGGGCAGATTGTTGCACAGTCACAGAACATCACTATTACTGTGAATTGATAAAATAACGCAGTAGCATTGCTGCCCTCTTAATGCGCAATTTCATGTGAAAACACCCATTAATCGTGCCACTAGAAAGTGGCACGATAGCATGAGAGAGGCTTCTCGGATAGGTAGGGATGATGGGCAGAAAGTGGATTGAATGTGGCGAATTGTCTTTAGGCGGGTAATTACTTTGATTGGGTAAAATATATGCATTATGATCTATCGGCCCTGGGCTAGAAAGTACAGTGCATGAAATTCAATACAGCGATTTTTTATGATATTGAGAACTTAATCGGCGGATATAAGAAAGAAAATCTGCTGCCTTTTGTTTCACTAAAAACTGTCCACCAGTCGATTACTGAAAAACTGACGGGTAAGGTTGCTGTACAACGTGCTTATGCTAACTGGAATACGCCGCGTCTGAGTGTTTTATGTGAGGACATTGTTCACTTGGGCATAGATCCGATACAGATGTTCGGTTTTGGGCGTGGGCCGGATCAGAATGCCAGTGACATTCAATTGGCGATTGATGTGGTTGAGCTGGTGTTCCAGCATGAGATGATTGATACCTTTGTGATTGTTTCCGGTGATGGCGGTTTCTCTGCACTGGCTAAAAAATTACATAAGTACGGCAAAACGGTGATTGGTTGCTCGTATCCTCGTACCACCAGTCAGGTGCTGGAAGGTGTCTGCGATAGTTATATCTGGCTGGATGATCCGCTTGAGGAGGCAGAAAAGATGGCGGCTGCTCAGATTGAGCGGGTGGTTGTTAATCCTGTCAGTCCGATTGTCAGTAAATTCAAGCAGGCATTCTCTCCGTTAACAGCGCCCGACCGAGATAAAATTCTTTATGAAGCGCGGTGTATTCTTGAGTTTTTTGTGCAAGATGAAAGCCAGGCCGCTTGTTTACAAGGGAAAAATGGCGGGATAAAAACGGCCACCTATAATGAGATTCTGAAATACCGCTTAGGTGGTTTGTCCTATCCTTTTCTGGGGTTCTCCAATTCAGTTGAGTTTCTGCGTTACATCACCCAGGATAGTCCGTGTAAGCTGGTACAGGATAAATCGCAAGCTTGTAAGTTGCTGCTGAAGTCTGCTGACTGTCCGGAAGGTTATACTGATGTGAAGTTATACGGAGGTAGCGATGACGTCCATACTGCAGAGCATTACCGTTCTTTGTGGAAAAAAGCTGACCTGCAATTATTTACCTTCCCTTCACCGAGAGTATTGTACGAAGTACTCAATTACATTATCGATAATTTGCCACGGTTCCGTAATAGCCATATAAAGTCTATGTTGCTGCTGTTGGAGGATGCATTTGATCATGATTCGGTGCAGTTGCGGGCAATTCTAATGTTTTTGCGTGGGGTGAACTGTTTTGAAGAGCAGGATGGCAAGGTTTTACATATTCCTTTGATGTCTTTCATGCCGGAAAATGAGGAGGTGGCTGTACAGCAGATTTGTGGCACGGTTTATCCGGGTTTATTAAAAACTCTGGGTCATGTTGATATGGATGCTTTTAACGCAATGTTCCCCGCTCAGTGGTGTATTCATCATACCTTATAAGCATAGCTGATATAGTTGATAACTCATACTCCTGAGTTATCTGTGTGCGAAAGCTATTGAGGAATCCTCTGATGCAAAAAAATATCAATAAATTAATGCTTTATATCAGTGTTGTGAGCATAGGCTTTACGTTTTTAGCTTCTTCTTTACATGCCGATTTTAGTCGGAATGCAGAGGATATTCATAGTCTGTTTAAGCCAGGCAATAGTCTTGAAGCTTCAGTGGCAGCTGTTTTCCCTGAACGGAGCTTTTATAATGCGACAGCTGTTGACCGAACCGGCGCTGTGGTAACAACGGGCAATACGGCTGCTGATCCGGCAACTAAGCAGCAAATCCCTCAATTTACTGCCAAGTTTGAAGTAAATCCGGTGGTTGATTGTATGCTGGCCTACCGGCAGCCGTATGGTTTTGACACAAATCATGCTCATGACTGGGTGGGACGTTATAAAAGTACCCGTTCCACTGCAGATACAGAAGCTTACCGGGCCGCTTGTTCCTATAAAATTCCGCTGAAGAGTGGCCAATTTCGGGTTATTGGTGGAGTGGGTGTGATGACAGGGTCGGGCAAGCTTACGAATACGGCAGCTAATGCGGCTGTGTCTGGTTTGCCGTCTGTTGCGGGTGACGCTTACAACGTATTCGACTTTGATGATTCAGATACACAGAAAAACTGGCAGGCCGGATTTGCTTATGAAATACCAGAAAAGGTGATCCGGGCATCGTTGATGTACAACGCTAAAACTGACCTGAAGCTTCATGGCACACAGACACTGACTAATCCATTGGCTGGAACCTTGCTTACCCGCGATATTGAAGGCACCTTAACCTGGCCAGAAAGTGTCGAGCTTAAGTTACAAAGCGGTATAAAGCCCGGCTGGTTGGCAATGGGCAGTATTAGATGGGATAACTGGAGTGAATTTTACGAACTTCCCATTATCGATAAGGCGACCGGCAAAGCTTTTACCATCATTACACCGGGGTTTCGTGACGGTTTAAGTATTTCTGCGGGTGTAGGGCACCAGGTTTCTCCAGCACTTGGCGTAGGGGCACAAGTTAAGTGGGGTAAAGGTGTCAGTACCGGATTTAACTCGGTTACAGATACCTGGACAGTAAGCCTGGGCGGGAGCTATCAGATCAATAAACAGCTTGCTTTAAAAGGTGGTGTCGGCGTTGTATTTGCTGACTCAGGCAGCGCAGTAACGACCGCACCAGTACTGAAGTATGATTTTGGTGATGATGTGTTTTATGCGCTGACAACAGGTCTTGAAGTGAGTTTCTGATCTGGGTAAGCACTCCTGGGACAACAGTTTCCTGAGCCCTCTGTTACAGGAATGCTAATACGCAGCCGGATGAGTTTCTTCACCGGCTGCTGAGTGTGAGGATTTAGTTTTTCACCCCATCAATTTCGCATCAAACGGAAACTGAGTCAGATTTTCATAGCCATCTTCGGTAATCAGCACCTGATCCTCCAATTTAATCGAAAAATCCCCGCCTTCGGGGCTGACCAGTGCCTCAACACACAATACCATTCCGGCTTCCAGCTCATAATCATAAGCACCTTCAACCAGCTGATCAGGGTAGGCAATCAACGGCCACTCATCGCACAAACCGACACCGTGCATCAGGCAGCCATACTTACCTTTCTGGTACTGGTCATCCAGCGTATGAGTATTCATACTCAGGTCGCGCATAGACACACCTGCCTTGAGCATTTCCACATTGGTTTGAATATGCTCAACACCGTGTCGCATAGCGTAAATCATGTCAGGGCGTGGATTGCCGTCGCCGACCCAGAAAGTGCGGGAAATATCAACACAGATACCGTAGCTGCCGACTAAATCGGTATCATAAGCGATAATTTCATTATTCTGGATAATGCGCGGGCCACACTCCTGAAACCAGGGGTTACTGCGTGGGCCGGAAGTCAGTAAACGGGTTTCGATCCACTCTCCACCACGGCGAATATTTTCAGCGTGTAATACTGACCACACATCATTTTCTGACATACCGGGCTGGCAGGCGGCTTCCATCGCTGCCATAGACGCCTCACAAGCATTCGCGGCACAACGCATGGCCAGTATTTCATCTGGGCCTTTTACTGAGCGGGATTTTTCAGTGACTTCTTCGCCATCCATAATGCTGAACCCCTGTGCTTCCAGCGCCCGCAGACCGTGCAACATGATTTTATCGACCGCCAAACGTTTATTATTACCGCCGTGTTGCTCAATCAGTTCCCGAACTTCGTTGGCGAATACATCTGCTGCAATATCAACTTTGTCGCCCCGGTCGAAATAAAACAGGTCTGCGCCGCTGCGTTGCTCGCGTACCAACGGATTAAATTCAGACAGGAAGGGCGAGTTTTTATAATCCCAGATCACCATGTAACCATCAGCACACAGCAGTACTGCCCGGAATGGATTGTGTGTGTTCCATAACTGCATATTAGTGCTGTCAGTGGTATAGCGGATATTCAGAGGATCAAACATCAGCAAGCCGCCATAATCACGATCAACGATATGCTGAGTCAGGCGTTTCCAGCGGAATTCACGCATTTTTGGCAGGTTAGGCAGCGTTAAGCCCGCAGCCTCCCATTCCCTGAAAGCCAGTTGCGTCGGGCCAATCTCAACCCGGTCATTATCATTCGGGGTCTGATCGCCCAATAACTCACCCTGATTGGGGTCGATTTTACGACTAGTGCGGTAATTTTGCTCCATTGTATCCTCCTGGATTCAACGTATTGTTGTGTGCAAATATGATTTTGCTTAATCCGAAGATTAGCAGCTTTTTGCCGCATAAGATCAGTCAGTTCGCACAAAAAATTCAACTAAGCATTCAGTCATTGTTTTGTTATCATTCCCGTCATGAATAAAACAGGCAATCTGCGCAAGATGCGCACCGAGCTGACTCAGCCGGTTAACTACTCACTGCTGCTGAATGACGATGCAGTTCTGTTGAATCCGGCTATTGGTCATCAGCTGAAACTCACACACACCGGTACTATTAATTGTATTCACTGTGACCGGAAAACTAAAAAGAGCTTTAGCCAGGGTTATTGTTATCCCTGCTTCACCCGGCTGGCGCAATGTGATAGCTGTATCATGAGTCCGGAAAAATGCCACTATGATCAGGGCACCTGTCGTGAGCCGGAGTGGGGTGAAGCGAATTGTTTTCAGCCGCATTATGTCTATCTGGCGAATTCTTCCGGCCTGAAAGTCGGCATCACCCGTCATAACCAGATTCCTACCCGCTGGATTGATCAAGGGGCGGTGGCTGCTGTACCGGTGATGAAAGTGAAAACCCGGCAGATTTCAGGCCTGATGGAAGTGGCTTTTAAGGATCATGTGGCGGATAAAACCAGCTGGCAGAAAATGCTCAAAGGCGTGATTGAGCCGGTTGATATGTTGGCGCGACGGGATGAATTGGTTGAAATGGTGCAGGA
>CALHAO010000407.1 GCA_937931765.1 uncultured Thiotrichaceae bacterium | reverse complement strand
GAAATGGTGCAGTGGCGTGAAGCCAAGGTGCATGTATTAACGCATACGCTGCATTATGGCATGGGCGTATTTGAGGGTGTGCGCGCCTATGAAACAGATTCTGGCCCGGCAATCTTCCGCCTCGAGGATCACACTGAGCGTTTATTTAACTCCGCTAAAATTATGCGCATGGACATTCCATTCGATAAGGATGAGATAAACGAAGTTCAGCAAGCCGTCGTGCGTGAGAATAACCTGAAGTCTGCCTATTTGCGCCCGATGTGTTTTTACGGTTCAGAAGGTATGGGTTTGCGTGCCGATAATCTGAAAGTGCATTGTATGGTCGCCGCCTGGGAATGGGGTTCTTATCTCGGTGAGGACAATATGACCAATGGTATTCGTATTAAGACGTCTTCATTTACCCGTCATCACGTCAATATTTCAATGTGCAAAGCCAAAGCTAATGGTAACTACATCAACTCGATGTTGGCGCTGCGTGAAGCTTTAGATGATGGTTATGATGAAGCGTTGTTGTTGGATACCGAAGGTTATGTGGCTGAAGGTAGCGGCGAGAATTTCTTTATCGTTAAAAAGGGTGTGATTTATACACCTGACCTGACGTCTGCATTGGACGGTATTACCCGCCAGACCTTGTTGCGTTTAGCCGATGATTTGGGTATCAAAATTGTTGAAAAGCGTATTACCCGTGATGAAGTGTATATTGCGGATGAGGCTTTCTTTAGTGGTACTGCGGCTGAAGTAACGCCGATTCGTGAGTTGGATCGCCGTCCAATTGGTAGTGGAACCCGTGGCCCGGTCACTGAGAAGCTGCAAAGCCTGTATTTCGATATTGTGCAAGGGCGCAATGCTGAATACGATGATTGGCTGACGAGAGTATAAGCCTTGTGAGCACACCTGAGTTAGCTGATTACAAGCGTTTGAATGATGAACGTGAGCAAGTGATCAAAAGCAGTGATCTGCCTTTGCATTGTCCGGTAGATGATGCGGCAATCTGGTGTGCTCATCCCAAAGTGTATTTATCTATTGAGGATAGCGCAGATAAAACGTCGCGCTGCCCTTATTGTGGCACGCTTTATCGTTTGATGGATTGATCTCTTCACTGTAGATAAGCCTTAGTCGCAGAGGAGGGAGTGTGTGACGTGCTGAATTTTTACCTCACGGCGGTTAAATTAACCTGTTTTGTGTATTTAGTAGTACTCTGAAGTTACATTAAAAATAAATATAATAACTTTATGCTAATCGAAAGCAACTTGGTGAGTCCGGATATCAGAGGTAAGCTGATTCTTTCAATCGGTGCGTTGCTGACACTTGTAGGTATAGCCGGTTATTTTGTCGTACATGATTCACAAAACCGGCTTATTGAACATCAGGCGGTCACTGTGGCTGAGATTGTTGTTCGGCAAGCAACCGCTTCCCGTTCCGTTTATGCGCAAAATATTGTGGGTGAATTCTCGGCCTCAGTGAACAAAAAAGCACATCTGAGTGATTTTACGCTGCCAATTCCGTCCAGGTTTCTGAAGGATGTGTCTATTGCGTCTTCCGGGAATTCGGCTGGCCTGTATGAATACCGGCCTGTTAGCAAATGGAACCTATCACAAGGACAGAGTTTGAATAATGCGTTTTTGTCAGATGCATGGGAAAACCTTGAAAGTCAGGATCAGGCAGCACCGGATAAAGCCATTGAATGGCAACCTTTTTTCAGAATAGAGCAGGTTGAGGGTAAAGATACCTTGATGTACCTTCGGGCAGATCCTGCTATAGGCGCTTCCTGTGTCAGTTGCCATAATGCTTATGAAAAACGTCCTGATATAGTAAAGCTCCGGTTACAACAAGGCGTCACGCCTGGGAAAACCTGGAAGCAGCATCAATTGTTAGGTGCAATTTATGTGCAGATTCCGATTGATAAAGTGCGCACCTTGGCCTTTAAAGAAGGCACGATGTCTATCGCCTGGATTGTGGTTATCTTAACAGCCGGATTGGTTTTACTGGCTTTTTTCCTGTTGGGCGATGTGGCGAAAGCTAAAGAAGTCAGTAAACAATTACTCTGGCAGGCTCGTCATGATCCCTTGACCAAATTACCCAATCGCAGCAAATTTGCAGAGCAGACCAGCTTATTGATCGGAGAGGCCAAGAATGATGGCCTTACCCATGCGATGTGCTTTCTTGATTTAGACCGTTTTAAGCTGGTGAACGATACCTGTGGCCATGCTGCGGGCGATGAGTTGCTTTGTGAGATTTCAGATATTATTCGGAAGCACTTATGCAACCGGGGATTGCTGGCAAGGCTGGGCGGTGATGAATTTGGCATATTACTTCGCGACTGTAATGCTGATGAAGTGATGGTGCTGTCACAAGAGCTGTGCATGTCGATTAAGCGTTTTGAGTTTCTGCGCGGGGGGCATAACTTTAATGTTGGGGCCAGTATTGGTGTCATGATGATTGACCGGCATGCGAAAAATGTTGAATCCGTAGTGAGTTGTGCTGACCTGGCTTGTTATTCAGCTAAAAAGGCCGGAAGAAATGGTGTTGAGCTTTATCAGGATGGTGATCAGGAATTTACCAAGCGGACGGGGGAAATTTCCTGGATTTCAAGAATTCTTCATGCACTGGAAGAAAAGAAAATCGTTATTTATTATCAGGCAATCAGTGCCATTGCGAGTGACAATGATCACACGCATTATGAAGTGCTAGCCAGATTGATTGATGAAGAAAATGGGGTGATTCTGCCAAATAGCTTCCTACCCGCAGCTACCCGATACGATTTAATGGATAAAATTGATCTTGCGATAATTGAGCGAACGTTTTATGCATTAAGCCATAACAAGTTCGGTCATCTGCCGGAAGGCTGCTTTGTGTCCATTAATCTTTCCGGTCAGTCACTGAGCAATAAACATTTTCTGACGAAGGTTGGCAAGCTGTTACAGCTTTATCAGGTGAATCCCCGCCAGGTTTGTTTTGAAATTACGGAATCGGCGGCGATTAATAATCTGGTGTTGGTGCAACAGTTTATCGCAGAAATGAAAAATCAGGGTGTTACCTTCGCTTTGGATGATTTCGGCACTGGCTTGAGTTCACTGAGTTACCTCAAACAATTTTCTGTGGACTACCTGAAAATTGATGGTCGCTTTATCCGGGATATTGTTTCTGATTCGATTGATCGGACTTTGGTGCTGGCTATCAATCAAATGGCACACGCAATGGGACTCAGGACTGTCGCTGAGTATGTGCAATCCAAAGAAATCTTAGATTTGTTAACAGAAATGGACATAGATTATGCTCAGGGTAACTACATTAATCAGCCGACTGTGGTGGTGATGTAGGCCCACACCACATGTTAAACGCAAACATCAATTGTGTTATTTCTATCGCAGGAAGATATATCTAAAGGGGTATGCTTTGTGCTAAAAGGGATAGGTTAATTAGATAACAGCAGCTAGCGTTGAATGAGTACTTATCCAATGCTTGCCTGCCGATTTACCTTACCTGGAGGGTGATTGATGTCGGTAAATGATAAAATTGTAGCGGATCTGGTGAATAATCAGGTCGAATTGGTAACCACTGTACCCTGTAAACAACTGGCTGGAGTCATCGAAGCGATTGATGAATGCGAGTCGATCTACCATATTCCTTCCAATAAAGAAGACGAGGGTATGGGAATTTGCGCAGGCGCTTTTATGGGCGGCAAGCGTTCCGCCATCATCATGCAAAATACCGCTATTGGTGTCACCATCAATACGCTGGCGACATTGACCCAGTATTACCGCATGCCACTGCCTATGCTGATCAGTTATCGCGGTGAACTCGGTGAGCCGGTCGCTTGTCAGGTCGAAATGGCGGTACATACCAAAGCCTTATTAGCACAGATGAATATACCGACATATCACTTCCATAAAAGAGCTGATCTGGAAGAGCTGGATGCGATCCTGAAATACACGTTCATGTGTAACAAGCCGGTAGCTATTCTGACCGATGCAACCTTTTGGGGAGGGTATTAATATGATTCGTTCCGAAGTACTTAAAAGCCTGATTCCTGTTATTTCAGATCATTTTGTGGTGTGTAATATTGGCTTGCCTAGTCAGGAAATGCACCTGATGGATGACCAGCCCACCAACTTTTATATGTTGGGCACGATGGGGCTTTCATCCTCGATTGGCCTTGGGCTGGCATTAGCGCAAAAGCAGAAGATTATATCGATTGATGGTGATGGTTCGGTGCTAACTAATCTGGGTACGCTACCGACGATTGCTAATAATGTGGCGGATAACTTTATTCTGCTGATTATTGATAATGGCAGCTACGGTTCTACCGGTGACCAGCCGACTTATGCTGGCAAGAAAACTTCACTGACTGCGGTGGCGAAAGCTTGTGGTTGTGACAATGTAGTTGAATGTCAGGCTGAAGATGCGGTGGCAACTATGCAGCAGGCGCTGGATAGCAATAAGATGACAGTGATTGTCTGCAAATGCGAATCAGGCAATATTAAAGTGCCGGTGATTACGATGGACCCGGTGACAATTCGTGATCGCTTTATGGGTGAGTTACAGCGGCGCAATGCTGAGTAGTTGTTTT
>CALHAO010000406.1 GCA_937931765.1 uncultured Thiotrichaceae bacterium | reverse complement strand
CAGAAACTAAACTGCCCACACAGAGTGCGGGCAGTGGAGGAATTCAGCTATTGGTCAAAGGAGAGGAGGAGAACCAATAGCTGATTTATTACAACTTGTATTAAGCAGCCGCTTTAACGTCGTTAGCAGCTTTCTTGCCAGCTTTAACCGCTTTAGCAGTCATTTCTTTACCAGCTTCAGCCGCTTTATCAGTGGCTGCTTTAGTAGCTGCAACTGCTTCGTCAGTCATTTCAGTTGCTTTAGCAACCGCTTTTTCAACAGCTTCAGTTGCTTTAGCCATATTCTCAGTCAGTGCTTGCTTGTTAAGCTCGCCTGCTTTTTCTGAGCTATCAGCAACTTGCTGAGCAGCTTCTTCAGCGATAACAACTAACTCGTCACGAGTCGCAGTTAACAGATCAGCAGCTTCACGTACGTTAAGCATCCACTTTTCGCTACAAGCTTTCAGCGCTTCCTGCTGCAGAGCCATTGCTTCTTGTGGGTCTTTCGCTTTGCTCATTGCTTCAACGTTCTTAGTGCTGGTTTCAAAACAAGTGTTCAGAACTTCAGTCTGCTTAGCAGTCAAAGTTTCAAAAGTTTTCATGTTCAGTTCACCAACACGCTTAGCAGAGTTCATAGCGTTGTCGTTAAATTGCTTCATCAGATCCATCATTGCGTTCATGTTGTCTATCCTTCTAAATTGGTTTGTCTAAAATTAGTTTTGTTTATTGATGTTTTGCATCAGTTGTTGCAGTGCACAATATCGAATAATAAAAGTGCTGTCAACACTTTTTGTTGCGCCGCACAAGGAATTTTCACAACCCGCTTCTGCAGACAAAATCGTCTCCGGATTTCAAGCTAGCAGGTACTTCAACTAACCACTCAAAACGTAAACTGCCCACACAAAGTGCGGGCAGTGGAGGAACTCAGCTATTGATCAGAGGAGAGGAGGAGGACCAATAGCTGATTTGTTGCAAAGTGTATTAAGCAGACGCTTTCTTGCTAGCTTGAACCGCTTTATCAGCCATTTCTTTACCAGCTGCAGCCGCTTTGTCAGTCGCTTCTTTAGTAGCAGCAACCGCTTCATCAGTCATTTCAGTTGCTTTAGCAACCGCTTTTTCAACAGCTTCAGTCGCTTTTGCCATGTTCTCAGTCAGTGCTTGCTTGTTCAGCTCGCCTGCTTTCTCAGAGCTTTCAGCCACTTGTTTAGCAGCTTCTTCAGCAATAACCACTAACTCATCACGAGTCGCAGTTAACAGGTCAGCAGCTTCACGTACATTAGCAATCCACGTTTCGCTACAAGTTTTCAGCGCTTCCTGCTGCATTGCCATCGCTTCTTGTGGATCTTTCGCTTTGCTCATTGCTTCGGCATTTTTGCTGTTAGTTTCAAAACAAGTGTTCAGAACTTCAGTTTGCTTAGCAGTCAAGGTTTCGAAAGTTTTCATGTTCAGCTCACCAACACGCTTAGCAGAGTTCATAGCGTTGTCGTTAAACTGCTTCATCAGATCCATCATTGCGTTCATGTTTTCTATCCTTCTAAAAATTGGGTTGGCTTAAGTTGTCTTGGTCATTGATGCTTTGCATCGTTTGTTGCAGTGCACAATAGCGAATAATAAAATAACTGTCAACACTTTTTGGTGCGGTGCAACAAAAAATTTAATGTTTTTTTATGTGGTGACATTGACCACTATTTCAAACTTATCTTTTGAGGAATTCTGTTGATAAAGGCATGATAGAGCCTCACCGAACAAGGAGCCAACACATGGACATCACCCCATCGACACTGAACCATTTACCTGATATTGAACAACTACAGGAAAAGACCCGGCACTTTGGCGAAATACTCGGAAACATCGTAAAAGAACAAGAAGGTGATGATGTATTTCAGGCGGTTGAAAAACTTCGTCAGGGTTATATCGCCCTACGCAAACAAGAAGACCCGCAACAGCGGCAGGCTTTAATGCTGTTTATTCAGCAAATGGATGCACAACAACTGGAAAAGGTTATCCGCGCTTTTAACACCTTCTACCTCATCTCCAATATTATCGAAGAAGATTTTCTACACACCAACCGCCGCAAAGAATTCGACCAACCGGATAGCTTGTTGTGGAAAGGTTCAGTCCGGCGCACCGTCGTCGAATTAAAAGAGTCCGGCTTCAGCGCAGAACAAATGCAACAGCTCATCAACCGGCTACGCTATACACCAGTATTCACCGCACACCCGACCGAAGCCCGCCGCCGCACACTGATGAGTAGCTTGCGCCGGATATTTGTGCTTATAGATACTATGGAGCAACCGGGACTGAATGATGATCAGAAAGGTGCGCATGAACGTCAGCTAAAAGCCCAGATTCAATTACTCTGGCGTAGTAATGAAGTCCGTACCCGCAAACCCACTGTCGAAGATGAAGTGCTTTACGGGCTTTATTATTTCCGCGAGAGTCTGTTCGCTGCCATCCCGGAACTGTACCGCTATTTTGAACGGGCCATGCGTTATGCCTACGGCTCAGAACAGATCAGTATCCCCAGTTTTCTGCGTTTTGGCTCATGGATCGGTGGTGACCGTGACGGCAATCCTTTTGTTACCGCAGCAGTCACCCGCAAATCTATCCGACTCGGTATGCAGGAAGCCCTGTATGAATACATTAAACGGGTCGACGAGTTACGCAATCTGTTATCTCACTCCACCGCATTCATCACCCCTACCCCAGCCTTCAGCGAGCACCTTGAAGCTGAAAACCAACGGGTAGGCAACCAGCTGCTAGATGGACGCAGTGACCAGCTAACAGAGGAACCGTACCGTCGCCTGTTAACTATTATGCGGTATAAACTCCGCCACACACTCAATACCGTAGAACAACGTTTACGCGAAGAGGAAACCGGCAGAGCCACACTGCCAGAGACCGCTTATCGCGATGCGGAGCAGTTTCTGACAGAGCTTAAGCTGATTGATGAATCACTGCGTAGCCATAATGACAAAGTGATTGCCGGGGGCGAGTTAAAAGACCTGATCCGCTTGGCTGAAACCTGCGGCTTTGGCTTGTACCAACTGGATATTCGTCAGGAATCCACTATCCATAGTAATACCGTAGCAGAAATTCTCCGACTGAATGGTTTATCAGCCGACTATGCTGAACTGGCGGAAGATGACAAACTGGAACTACTCAGCGAACTGCTATTGCGCAAACGTTTACCCATGCCGCACCGCCCTGACATGAGCCAACAAAGCCAGGATACATTGGAAGTTTTCGACACCATGTTAGAAATGCGCCTTGAAGCCGGAAAGGATATTTTTGGCCAGTACGTAATTTCCATGACCCATCAGGCCAGCCACATTATGGAAGTTCTGTTGCTTGGCAAACTAGCCGGATTGAACGGCTACGATGCGCAGGGTGAAATATTCTGCAATATATCCGTATCGCCCCTGTTTGAAACCATCGAAGATTTACGCCATACCAATAAGGTGGTCAAACAACTGCTGGACAATAAGACCTACCGAATTCTACTGAAAGCATCCGGCAATCTGCAGGAAATCATGCTCGGCTATTCTGATTCCTGCAAAGATGGCGGCATTCTGGCGTCAAACTGGAACCTGTATAATGCCCAGCGTGAAGTAATCGCCCTGACCAATGAATATGGTGTTGAATGCCGTTTATTTCATGGTCGTGGTGGAACGGTTGGCCGGGGCGGTGGCCCGACGCATGAAGCGATTATTGCCCAACCGCCGAACACCGTGCGCGGGCAGATCCGTTTCACCGAACAAGGTGAAGTACTCGCCAGTAAATACAGCAATGTGGAAACAGCTACCTATGAACTTTCTGTTGGTTGCAGTGGTTTGCTCAAGGCCAGTCGCGGCCTGATTAAAGAACAGGAGGTATTCAGTGTGCCCTTCCGCGATGCGATGCAGGAAATTGCTGATACCGGCGAAGACAGTTACCGCGAACTCACCGATCGTACCGAAGGCTTCATGGATTATTTTTATGAAGCCACGCCGGTACAAGTCATCGGCCAACTCAATATCGGCTCCCGCCCGTCACACCGCAAGCAGACCATTCGCGATAAATCCTCGATTCGTGCTATTCCGTGGGTATTCGGCTGGGCACAGGCACGGCATACCTTGCCCGCCTGGTACGGTATTGGCACAGCACTAGCAGCTTTCCGCACACATTATCCAGATGGCGAAGCACGCCTACAGGATATGTATAAAACGTGGCCAGCCTTCCGTGCACTGTTAAGCAACACACAAATGGCGCTGTCCAAAGCCGACATGGGTACAGCGGCTGAATATGCTGAACTGGCAGAAAATCAGGCCTCCGCACAGCCGATTTATCAGAAAATCAAAGCCGAGTACGAACTCACGGCTAAAGAAGTATTAGCAGCCAGTGGCCAAACTCACTTACTGGAAGCCCTGCCATTGCTGCGCCATTCCATGAACTGGCGTGATCCGTATATTGATCCGTTGAACCACATTCAGATCACTTTACTGAAAAGACATCAGGAGTTCATCAGTCAGAATGACCCACAAGCAGAATCGCCTTGGCTGAATGCCTTATTGCGCACTATTAATGCTATTGCGGCAGGCATGCGTAATACTGGCTAATCCACCAGAACAGGACTATCAAATCATTATGACAACAACACCTTCCGGCGATGCCATTGATCTGAATCAGCTCAGTGATAGCCTCAAACAGATCGACCTGACCGGTCACCCACCAGTAGATCAATGGCAGCCGGAACGTAATGGCAGCATTGATATTCTGATTAAAAAGGATGGCACGTGGTTACATGAAGGCGAGCCTTTTCAGCGCCAACGCCTGGTCAATTTATTTGCCAGTGTTTTGTGGTTGGAAGATGGTAACCACTACCTCAAAACACCGGCAGAAAAGTTACTGATTCAGGTCGAGGAAGCAGCGTTTTTTATTACTTCACTGGATATTTACGACAGTGGCACTGAACAGCAGCAATTGGCATTCGCTACCAACTATGGCGATGTGGTAGTCGCTGGAACAAACAACCGGCTATGGGTGGAAGAAGACCCGCAAACCGAAGAACCAGAGCCTTATTTAGAAATACGTTATGGCATGAAAGGCAAGTTATCACGCAATGTCTTTTATCAATTAGCCGATATTGTTCAGCAAGCCCCCTGCCCACCCGAAACAGGTATCAAGCCCACCACAGATTGTTTGTTTGTCCATAGCCAGGGCATTCGCTTTAGTCTCGGCGCTTTCTCCTGAAACATAACAATAACGAAGGAACAATATGCTTGATGCTGCCTTAAAAGTACTGGGAATCATATTTCCGGTATTTGCCTGTGCCGGGGCTGGACTCCTATACGGGCGCTTTTTCCGCCCTGATATGAGCGTGGTCAATAAACTGAATATGGATGTTTTTGTCCCGCTACTGATTTTCTGGGCGATGCTGGACAAACCTTTCGATTTTTCAGGCTACGCTGGACTCATGATAGGCGGTACTTTTATTATCTTAGGTTCCGGTTTATTGCTCCTGCCGGTGGCCCTGTTATTTAAGATAAACCTGAAGACCTTTTTGCCGCCGATGATGTTCAATAACTCAGGCAATATGGGCATCCCACTGGTGCTGTATGCTTTTGGTGAAGACATGCTACAGGCTGCTGTCATCCTGTTTATTATCGAAATGTTGCTACATTTCACACTTGGCATTTATATGTTGGATCACAAAACACGCCTCTGGCGCTTACTACGCATGCCGATGATTATCGCCACTATTCTGGGATTGGGTTTCAGTGCCACCGGCACCGGACTGCCTGCGCCACTATTGGAAACCATTAAATTACTGGGGCAAATCGCCATTCCCTTATTATTATTCTCATTGGGCGTACGGTTACTGGATGTGAATTTCAGAGACTGGAAGCTTGGCACACTGGGCGCAATACTCGGCCCTACTGCCGGAATACTGTGTGCACTGGCGATATTACCATTTATTGATCTTGATGAGACTCAAACCGCTGTCTTAATATTATTTGCGGTTTTACCGCCAGCTGTACTCAATGTGCTCGTTGCAGAACAGTATAAACAGGAACCGGAACGCGTGGCTTCGATTGTATTAATTGGTAATTTGGGGAGCTTAGTGATCATCCCGGTAGCACTATGGTTTGTGCTGATTCGGGTTTAAGCAGAGAATCAAGTGCGGGTAAGTTGGGTTTGTTAATTTCGCACCTTGATTTTTGTATCGTTACAATAAATTTCCTAGTATGAAAATATTATACAGCGGTAAATATCATAATTTCTATCGGTAAACGGGTGCCATCATTCAACACCAGCTGACCAGAAATTTCCTTCTCATCACAATCCAGATAGAGGTGCCTGGCCACCACCTGATTGCCTTCATAAAATACCGGCTTGGTCATGTTGTTATACTCAATAGCCAACACGGGCGCAGGATAGTCCTTCGCCTCACCGAGAAAAACCGAATCATTCTGCGGTTTTGGGTTTGAAGGATCAACTAAGCGGGGCATCCGATCCGCGATACCACGAACCTTACGCACCTCATGCGTTTCTCTCATGTCAGCCATATCATCCATAGACTTAAAATCCGCCGTCCCCTCACGGCGCATTATCTGACTAATAAACTGATTAACCAACGAAACTACATTCCGAAATAGTGATTTATCACTGTGCAACGGTGATGAGTTAAATAAATATTGATAACGGCGATGATCACGCTCAGCCACTTCTGACTTACGCGACACGCCAGCTAAATCCGCTTTTTCAACGGATTTTTGCATACTGGGTGGATTAATATACACAAAAATTTCCCTATTGCCCTAAAGTTGAACTTCAGTGAATGAAGCTCAACTTACATGTTCTTATAAAATGAGGAACAAGGAGAGTTTAGGGGGGACAAATGCAATATTATCCCCGATGAAATCAGAGTATTGATTTAGGTATGGCAATTATTTACCGACCAACGGTTATAATTCAACCAGAGCTACCCGTTTACCGCTAGAATATAACGACACATTACGGTCTATACTCCCTATTCAGGATTCATGTGAGGAATTGTTCATGCCAGAAAATAAGCAACCACCCATCGAGTTTCTATTACCCGAAAGCAGAGTTAGCCGGAGTGGTGATGAAAATCAACCGACTCACCATGCACTGCCTCGCGTATTAGGTGGCCAATCATCACGGGCAGCTAATGCCTCTCATGATATTTTCATCAGTGAACGCTCTATTGCTGTTGAATCCGTTTATGATTTATCCGGCGCAGGCAG
>CALHAO010000405.1 GCA_937931765.1 uncultured Thiotrichaceae bacterium | reverse complement strand
CAGCAGGCTATACTTTACGACTCCGACACAAAAAATAGGCTATTTATGGACATCGTTTATATACGCGACCTGAAAATTGATGCAAACATTGGCATCTATGACTGGGAAAAAGCGATTAAACAAAAAATTCGTATTGATCTGGAAATGGCCTGGGACAACACTGTTCCAGCGGCCAGTGATGACATTGCGGATGCGCTGAACTACAAAGAGACGGCACAGAAAGTCACTGAACTGGTGCAGTCACAACACTTCGATTTGGTAGAACGGCTGGCTGAAGAAATTGCTGCGATGTTAATGCGTGATATGAAAGTACCTTGGTTGCGCCTAACACTGGGCAAACCTGGTGCCGTCAAAAGTTCCAGCGAAGTAGGTGTCAGGATCGAACGCGGAGAGCGTTAATGGCGCAGGTGTATGTCAGTCTGGGCAGTAATATTCGGGCTGAGGCCAATATCTGTTCCTGCACACAATACCTGCGGGCACGTTTTAAACAGGTAATTAGCTCTGATGTTTACCAAACACCCGCAGAAGGCTTTGAAGGTGCTGCGTTTCTGAACTCAGTAGTGGGTTTTGAAACAGACATGGGCATTGCTGAATTGCGCGATTATTTACATAAACTGGAAGCGTTGCACGGGCGCGTACGCAGCGGGGAGAAATTCTCTTCCCGCACCTTGGATATTGATTTATTGCTGTATGACAAAGTAATCATGGGGCCGGAAGACAATCTGCCACACAGCGATATTCTGAAGTATTCGTTTGTGCTGCTTCCACTGGCGGAAATCGCCCCCGAACAAACACATCCGGTGCTGAATAAAAATTTCCACCAACTGGCTCACACAGCTGATTTCGACGAAACAAACATAGTTCCGGTGAAACTTAACTGTGAATCATAAACGTATCTTGCAGCACTGCACTAATCGTTGCTATGCGCCTGCTTAAGCTGAGCGATGTATTGATTCAAACGACGATCTAATTTGCCACCCAGTTGCGCAAATAAGCGTTTAACCGGATTTTTTAATTCTGATGTCTCTGTAAAGGTGATGCGTGTCCCACCCGGTACAGCGCTAAGGATGGCCAGTCTTGTGCCTTGCACAGTAGAGCCGCGCTCCATTTGCAATAACAATTCCTTTTTCTCAACCTCTTTCACCTTGCGTAAAGTGACTTTTCCACCACGCGCCGGAATTTCAATCCAACGCATACCATCATCATCATCTTTCAACTGGACACTTTTCAGGTCAGTCCGCCATTCCGTTTGGCGCGACAACTCACTGATAGCTTCCCACACGGTATCCAGTGGAGCCCTGATTAATTCAACTCTGGTAGCCTGCTGATGTGAAGGGATCATCAGCCCCAGCAGAAAGGGGAGTAGCACCAGAATAAGACCGGCACCAATAAGAACCCACGACAATATACTTTCCATACGAATTCCCGAGAGATTTGTAATAAGCAGCATGTGATAACTTTTCACATGCGTTCAACAGGTGTTTTGAACAACACCCCACTGTGCAATCGCCACCATACACCATGTCGGCGTTAAGTACACAAATACATCATCTACAATTAGATGTACCACGCAAAAAGCCCGCACGAATGCGGGCTTTTAATGATCAACAGATAACATCTGCCAATCAGAAAGCTTATTTAATCTTCGCTTCCTTGAAGACCACATGCTTACGTACTACCGGATCAAACTTTTTGAACTCCAACTTATCAGGAGTCGTACGTTTGTTCTTAGTGGTAGTGTAATAAAAACCAGTTTCAGCAGTAGAAACCAGCTTAATTTTTTCACGTCCGCCTTTCTTAGCCATTATTCTCTACTCCGGTTTATACTTTTTCGCCACGCGCACGCATATCAGCAAGTACGGTATCAATACCTTTCTTGTCGATAGTACGCATGCCATTCGCAGAAACACGCAGTTTCACGAAGCGCTCTTCGCTCTCAACCCAAAAACGGTGAGAATGTAGATTAGGCAGAAAACGGCGTCTTGTTTTATTGTGCGCATGCGATACATTATTACCTGTCATCGGGCGCTTACCTGTTACCTGGCATACACGAGCCATCGGAACTCTCCAAAACTGCGATTCAAAATACAAAGGCGCGTAAGACTAGCAAATCAGCTCTCTACAGGCAATACTTAATACACTATTTTATAACAATAAACCGCTTTTTGACTCACAAGGGAAAGACGGCAGGTCTGCAACACCGTCCAATCGCGACTGGACATAGGTATTAAATGTCCGCGCCAGCGCTGGAACCTGTTGATTATCGGGTGTATGTAAAAAAATCCGGGGTGTTAAACCTGCTTCCATCCAGCGCACCGTTTGTGCCGCCCAAGGTTCCAGCCACTTTGCGTTTTCTTCCGCCACCGGATGGCCTATGTAGCGCAATATCGGTGACCCGGCAGTAGTATCTAATTGTACCGGCAAGCGGGGTTTTCGCTCATGTGCCTCCCGTGTTGCCTGATCCAATGCAGGTGCAGCATGTACCGGACGACTTTCAAAAATAACCCTATCCGCCCCCAGTTCGCGAAGCAGCGTATTATACTGTTCACGTACACTGGGCTGTGTGAAAAAATCAGCATGACGCACTTCAACGGAATAACCGTAATCTTTGGGTAACTTCCTTAGAAACTGCTCCAGAACGCCCAGCATGGCCGGAGAAAATGAACCTGGCAACTGGATCATAAAATTATTCAGCCGCTCACCCAGAGGTGCTAAACGCTTCAGAAACTCATTTACCTCTGCGTCACAATGCTGCAGCTTTTTATAATGGCTGATGGTACGCGGAAACTTGAAGCTAAAACGAAAAGTGTCCGGTGTTGACTCCAACCAACGTGCCACCATTTTTTCTGAGGGCACAGAATAAAATGTTGTATTGCCTTCCACCGTATTAAAGAATTGCGCGTATTGCTGCAGAAATTCTGCGGGTTTGGCCGTTTTGGTAAAAAACTGGCCTTTCCATTCCTTGAGCGCCCATAATGGCGCACCGATGTAATAAGGTTGTGATTCCATACTGCTACTTTAACCTGAAGGCACATCAACCACAAAGCCAGTTGCAGTTACTTGAAAGGGCACCCACGCCCCCCTATATTTGTTAGAAATGGATGATCAATCACAACAGGAGTTTATGATGGAAAAAATACCACCTTCAAGCGAAACGATGCAGCAGCTACGCCAGCCTTCAAAATGGCTACGTATTCTTTACATGGTGTTATTTGCGATCGCCTACGGCATTGCAGAAATCATTCTGACGATCATTATCGTTGTGCAAGTAGTTCTGAACCTGTTGACCGGCACTATTAACGAGCGTTTGCGCCAATTCAGTAGTGACTTATCACTTTATGTCTATGATACCCTGCGCTTCCTAACTTATAATACGGAAGACAAACCATTTCCGTTAAGTGACTGGAAAAAAGTTGAAAAAACTGACAGTTAGGCCCAGTCAAACCACCAACAGCGATGAGGTAAATCATGCACGTTATTATGGATATTATGGTCTCCCCCGGCGGGGTCGGAATTTCTGTGTCGCCCTATGTCGCCCACTGCCAGAAAATTTTTAAGGAAGCCGGACTCAATTACAACATGCATTCCTATGGCACTAATGTGGAAGGTGAATGGGATGAAGTCATGGCTGCAGTAAAACGCTGCCACACTGACCTGCATGATATGGGCGCTGTACGCATCACCAGCCACATGAAGGTTGGCACCCGCACCGACCGTGAGCAGTCGATGCAGGATAAGATTGATAGCGTCAATCAAAAGCTAACATAACTATCCAGCTACTGCTTAAGCAAACGCTCAACATAAGCCGGAACAATTTCACTCGCTGGCCCATTGATACTTTCATCAAAATGGTGGTTCACCAGCGAGCGTTCGAGATTCAATTCAACGGTATGCGCACCCTGACTTTTCGCTGTCTGGACAAAACCGGCGGCGGGGTAAACATTGCCGGAGGTGCCAATAGAAATGAACAGATCACACTGTTCCAGCTCCAGATAGATTTCTTCCATCAACATGGGCATTTCACCGAACCAAACAATATCCGGACGTAATGTGCCTGAACTACCACAGCCCTTGCACTGAGCATCCACCTGTAAATCTGTCGTGTGCTCAAACACCTCCAGACACTGTGTGCAGTGGATCTTGTTCAACTCGCCATGCATATGGATCAGGCTTTTGCTACCGCTGCGCTCATGCAGGTTATCAACATTTTGTGTCACCAGTAAAAACTCACCCGAAAACCCTGCCTCCAATGCTGCAAGCGCCACATGTGCTGGATTAGGATCAACTGAGCCGCCGTTCAATTGTGCCCGCCGGGCATTATAAAACTGCTGTACCAATGCCGGGTTGCGGGCGAATCCTTCCGGTGTCGCCACTTCATCCACAGCGTGGCCTTCCCATAATCCGTCACTGGCGCGAAATGTCTCAATACCGGATTCAGCTGAAATTCCAGCACCGGTCAGAATCACAATATTTTTATAGGTATCGCTCATTATTTCACCGCTTCCTGAGGTATATAATCCATAATCGCTGCCAACAAATGACCATCATTGGCACTAAGGAAATGACTGTCTGTACTGTTCCAACGCTCTGCACGATCCTTTATAGCATAAACATGATTCATGTCCTGACTGTATTCGGGCACAATAAAATCCATAGACTCAGCCTGATCACTGCTACGCACAATAGCCGCATAACGAATCGCCGGATGCGGCTGGTGGTTCAACCAATACAAATAATTCCCTGGTTTCTCCTGCTGTAAATCAGCCAGCAAACTTTTTGCAGCGGCCAAATGCTTAAAGCCAAGTTTATTAACCAGATTCAGGATGTCAGTATTAGACAGTAATACCCTGGTCAACTCGGCCATCGGTGTACCAACATGAGGCGTAGCGATGGTCACCAAAGCTTCAACCGGCACCTGTGCCGAGGTCACCAGCCAATGCCGCGCCACCACACCACCAGCAGAGTGCCCCACCAAAACCAGTGGCTCTCTGCGACGCTGATAGATAAGCTTCAGGTAGTTATTCAAAATGGCTGCCTGTGTCGCAATGGCAGCGGCTGTAGGCAGATTTAGCGTGAACATGACATCTGCCGGGCGGCCCCTCAGTTGTGTATCATTCGAAATACCCGCTGTCGTCATATTATAATTACCACCATCGACCCAGCCATTGGCCTGCAGCATCGGTGTGACCTGATTAAACCGCCAGTCCATGCCTTGCGCCTGAAAGCCGGGAATCATGACGATCGTTTTTGCCCATGCCAAACCTGGTGTAAAAATCAGTATTAACAAGGGCAGAAGCAAAGAAAGAATGTTCTTTTTCATATTATTCTCCCATCTAAATTCAATTTTGAGTGTTACTATAGACAATCTGATTATCGTTTAGGTCATATTATGTCTATACGTTGTGTCTGTTTTGATTTGGATGACACCTTGTGGGATTGCAATTCGGTGATTACACATGCTGAACAGCAACTCTACCAGTGGCTTGCCACCCATCAACCGGCTATTGGTCAGCGTTATTCAGCGGAAACATTGCTGGCATCCCGCGTCAGTTATACACAGCAACATACTGAATTGCACCATGACCTGGGTGAATTACGCCGGAATTGGCTGAGTGCATTAGCTGATGAAGCAGCACTTACTACAGACTGGGTTGACGACGCGTTTCAGCATTTTCTGAAGGCCCGCAATGAAGTTAAATTTTTTCCTGACGTACTGGAGCAATTGCACCGGCTGAAACAAGATTATAAACTGGGCAGCATTACTAATGGTAATGCAGACATTGTGAGTGTTGGTCTGGACGAGTTATTTGATTTTTCACATAACTCAGCCGCCGCAGGGGTGAGCAAGCCAGAACCGGCAATATTTACACAGACACTTGAAATGACCGGACTTGAACCCCATCAAATGGTATATGTGGGTGATGATCTGGAAAAAGATATTATTGGCGCAAACCATGTAGGTTTGCGTACTATCTGGTATAACCCATCCCGGCGGGAGTTAAGCGATGGAGCATCCCCCGACGCAATAATGGCATCGTTTGCCGAACTTACTAACCTTGTTCGTTCATTATAATTAATTATCCGGGCATTAAAAACCGAGAGTTAGTCCAGCTTGCCGCAATCATGGAGGTGATTGTTGTGAGCCTACCGAGTCCAATATGCAACATAGCCAACTAGTTAATACTGAATCCCGCGATCTTTCATCCTGGATTCGTCGTCTCTGGGTTTCAGGTAAACCGGAAGATTGTGATCTGCTCGAATCCACCATAAGAGTACTGCTGGACCCGGGCCAACATGATGATAATAGCCTGCACCCTAACAGCCTTGATGTGGCGGAAATCCTTTGCAGCATTGAAGTTGACCAAACCACTATCTTCGCGGCTTTATTGTCTGAGCCTTACTTTGCACAGACGTTTGAGTCGCATGAAATTACCACTAAATATGGCCAGCCGGTCGCTAAACTCTGTGAAAACATGCGAGAGCTGTATCACTTTCGTGAGTGCACCGGCAATAATCCGGAAACATTCAGCGAAAAACAGCAGGCAGAACAAGTTCGCCGCATGCTGCTGGCTATGATTAAGGATATCCGTGCTGTATTAATTAAGCTGAGCTGGCATCTGCAGTACCTACGTTTACTCGCCCATTATGACATCGGTGAAAAGCATATTTGTGCCGCACGCCAGACCATGGAAGTTTACGCACCGATTAGTAACCGACTGGGCATTAGTCATGTGAAATGGGAGATGGAAGATCTGGCTTTCAGGTTTCAGGAGCCTGAGAACTACAGGAGCATCGCCAAATCATTGCAGAAGACCCGCCTTGAACGGGAAGATTACATTAAAGAGTTCCTGGAACTTATTAAAAGAATATTACACGAAGCTGGTATCAATGCTCAGGTGTATGGCCGCCCAAAACACATCTACAGTATCTGGAAAAAAATGAAGCGCAAGGGTGTTGGCATCGCTCAATTGTATGACCTACGTGCGATCAGAATAATCGTCGATGACATAAATACCTGTTACAAAGCGTTAAGCATGGTGCATGAACGCTGGCCGCATATTCCGGAAGAGTGGGATGATTATATATCCAATCGTAAACCGAACGGTTACCAGTCCATTCACACCGTAGTCATCGGCCCTAGGGGTCGCCACGTTGAAATCCAGATTCGTACCGAACAGATGCATCAATTTGCTGAGCTGGGTGTTGCTGCACATTGGCGCTATAAAGAAAACACTAAACAAGATCCTGCGCTGGAACGCGTGGTTTCCTCGTTACGCAGACTGTTGGACAATGACGCTAATGATACTGAGTTTCTTGAAGACTTCCATACCGAGTTGTTTTCAGACAGAGTGTTTATTCTTACGCCTAAAGGCCGGGTCATCGACCTTGCCAAAGGGGCCACACCGCTTGATTTTGCCTACGCTATTCACACCAATATAGGCCATCGTTGTCAGGGAGCTAAGGTCAATGGCACTATATCGCCACTGAATTACGAGTTACAAAATGGTGAACAGGTCGAAATTCTGACCAGCAAAGAAGCCAACCCAAAAATGAACTGGCTGAACGACTCATTGGGTTATGTGAAATCTGCACGTACCAAGCAAAAAATTAATCACTGGTTCCGGCAACAGAATCACGATAAAAACTGTCAGGATGGCAAAGAGATTCTGGAGCGTGAAAAACACCTGCTCAATCTGCCCAAACTGAAAGCCGCAGATCTGGTAAAACCCTTCAACCGCCAGAGTGAGCGTGATGTACTGATTGCCTTAGGCAGGGGGGACATCAGCCCTAAGCAATTAGCTGACACGCTGATTCGTTCGCAGACACAGGAAATTCGTTTTCGTACGGTTAAGAAAAAAGACACCGCCAAAGTTTCAAACATTATCGTTAATGGTGTGGAAGACCTGTACACACAAACTGCTCAATGCTGCCAGCCAGTGTTTGGCGACAACATTATTGGTTATATTACACAGGGTAGAGGCGTTTCAGTGCACCGTACCGATTGTGCCAACATCACTCATGTCCCCAAAGAGCAGCAGAACCGGCTGATAGATGTTAGCTGGGGGATGGATTCAACAGACTACGCTGCCGACATTATGGTATCAGGCTACAACCAGCCAGGCATGTTACGCGATATTGCAGAGGTGCTGGCTAAAGAAAAAATCAATGTCATCAGCCTCAGCACCCGCCCCATACAAGACAATCAATATTCATTGATGGAAATCACTATTCAGATCAGTGATACCTTGCAGCTAGCTGATATTCTGGAACGCTTAGTTCAGTTACCCTCGGTCACTGATGCGCAGCGCCGGATATAATAACCAGGATAATAGTCCACATTCAAAATGCGATCTGCACCATTGTTTCCTGACCACCACGTAAAACTGTCAATGATGCGCCCGACGAATTAGCCAGGCCCTGCATAGCCTGACGACTGGCAGCGTTGTTATTTAAAGGCATGCCATTAATAGCAGTAACAACATCACCGGACTTCAAACCGGTCTGATTAAATAAAGCACGGTTTGTACCTGGTTTAACAGCAAAGCCTATTAGCTGGCCATTTTCACGGCGCGGACTGGGTCTGATGACCTGTAACAGGTTAATATTATTGTTAATGATTTCCTGCTTGAATGCACTGAGTGATGCTGCGGGATTACCTGTTGGCTTGGCAGGCACGCTTCCTCGCAATGCAGCCTGCTGATTACTAACAGCAGCAGCGCCATTTTGTGGAGCCGTAGTATTTAAACCACCTTGAAGCTGCTTTTGAGCCGCTGCTGTTTTATTTCTGGCACTTATCGCCTGTTCTGTCGCTAAAGGGTTAGATAAGCCATCACTAGCCACTCCACCGTTTACCTGATTGAACGATGCCTGCTGCACCACTGGCTCAGGCAACAACGCCTGTTGTACCACTGGCTCAGGCTGTAGTTGCTGACCGGCAGGATCTTGCACAGCACTTAAAGCAGAGCGATCAATATTTGGCATCTCCAACGTTTCGATTTCACCATCCCATGACACATCGACCCGGTTGGCATATACCTTTTTCAGAACTGCATTAGTTTCCCCAACCGCCTCACCCAGACCGACAACCTCCTGCTTACCCTTGGCATTAATAATAGCAATGCCTTCCTTTGCACTCAGGGAATACACACCAATAAGGGATAACTGTTCACGGGGCTTAGGTGGCGGCTTAGGC
>CALHAO010000404.1 GCA_937931765.1 uncultured Thiotrichaceae bacterium | reverse complement strand
TTGCTGAGAATAAAGTCACGCTAATGCCGCAGTGACAATGACTTCAACTTTCAGCGCTTCACGCGCCAGTTTGGCCTCCCCACAAGCACGGGCAGGGGCGTGACCTTCCGGTGACCAGGCATCCCACACAGCATTCATTTCCGCGAAATCAGCCATATCACTCAGCCAGACAATCGCCTGCAGGATATGCTCGCGGCTACTGCCCGCTTCTGCTAATAAAGCATCAACACGCGCTAGGCAGCTTTCCGTCTGTTCGGCAACAGTGTCGCCTTCACCGACCTGTCCGCATAAATAAACCGTACCGTTGTGTTTAACAATTTTGCTCATGCGTTGATTAGTGTGCAGACGTTCAATCGTCATTTCGTTTCCTTTGGTATGTTTTACCGGAGTTGTCAGTGAATAGTTTAAGCGTTCAGGTCAACCACAACCCGGCCCTGAATCTGGCCCTGCATAATCGCTTGTGCTTTCTCTTCAACCTGCTCCAGACTCACCAGTTGACCAATATTATCCAGCATGTCTTTCGGTAAATCACTAGCCAGTCGCTGCCATGCCTGAGTGCGGCGCTCAAACGGGCACATCACCGAATCCACCCCTTGCAGACGTACATTACGCAGAATAAACGGCATTACCGTCGTTGGCAGTTTGTAACTTCCCGCCAGACCACAAGCCGCGACAACACCACTGTAATCCATTTCCGCTAAAATCCGCGCCAGCATTTCGCCACCCACGGTATCCACCGCACCCACCCAGCGTGATTTTTCCAGTGGACGTGACCTTTCACTCATTTCCTCGCGGCTGAGAATTTCACTCGCGCCCAGCGCCCGTAGGTAATCATGCGTAGATTCACGGCCACTTACCGCAGTGACTTCATAACCCGCTTTAGCCAACAGCGCGACCGCCACACTACCCACACCACCCGCAGCACCGGTCACAACCACTTTGCCGGAGTCTTTAGTAATATCACCATCTTCAATCGCCATCACACATAACATCGCCGTCAGGCCCGCAGTACCAATCGCCATCGCCTGTTGTGCAGAGATGCCATCCGGTAGTGGCACCAGCCAGTCCGATTTAACCCGCTGCATCTGGCTATAACCACCCCAGTATTTCTCGCCCACACTCCAACCGGTTAAAACCACCTTGTCACCGGCTGTATAGCTATCCGAAGCCGATTCAACCACCGTGCCCGCCATATCAATACCCGGCACCATCGGCCAGTTGAGTACGATTTTTCCGGTGCCGGTCACCGCCATGCCGTCTTTGTAATTAAGGCTGGAATAATCCACCTTTACCAATACATCCTCATCCGGCAGGTCGCTCAGATTCAGCTGATGAATGTCTGCTACTGTTTTACCGTCTTCCTGTTCCAGGACTAAAGCCTTGAATGTATCTGTTGTCATGTGATGCTCCTTGGTGGTAGCTAATAATATAATTTGTATAGCTCAGTGTGATCAGTTTTCCTGCTTACCTTGCCCCGTGCTTTTTACAAAGTCAAAGGGTGAAAAGTTAGCAGTTTTATCTTTCAGTAAACGCGTGACCGCCTTCGATGAAAACACCTGATGATGTTCAGCGAAAGCCTCATGATTTTGCTCAGTTTTTGTCAGGTCATACAAATAATTGACCATAATACTGCCCGCATTTTCCAGCCCCTTGAATGACAGGTTCGCGCGGAAATTAATCTGTTCAAGCTGAGCGCCATTGCCCAAATGGAAGCGCGCTACCGGATCGAGTGGTTTACCGTTCGGTATTTTGGTGGCCAATAGGTATTCAGCCGCCAGCGACGGGAGCAGGGTAGCTAGTTGTGCTGACTTTTCCTCGTTATCCGGCCAACTCTCATCACTCAGTAAGGCCAATACCGGAGCAAATTTTTCATCATCAGTTTCTGAATTATCTGCTGCCTCTGCCTGCTGTTTAATCCATTTCATCAGGCCGGGCACCGGTGACAAAGTAACAAAGTTTTTCAGCTCCGGTAGTTCATTTTTCAGAGTGTGAGCAACCTGTTTAATCAGGAAGCTGCCGAATGAAATACCGGCCAAACCATCCTGGCAGTTGGAGATCGAATAGAATACGGCGGTGTTAGCCTTCGCTGCGTCTAACTGATCACGGCTGGGTGAGAGCACTGTCTGGATACTATTTGAAACCTCACCGGTTAATGCTACCTCAACAAAAATCAGTGGCTCATCTTGCATAGCGGGGTGGAAAAAAGCAAAACAGCGCCGATCAGTAGGTTCCAGCCGCAGGCGCAACTCACTCCAGCTACAAATCTCATGCACCGCTTCATAAGCAATGATTTTTTCCAGAATATTCGCCGGTGTATTCCAGTCAATCGGGCGCATCACCAGAAAGCCGCGATTAAACCATGAACGCAATAAATGCTTCAGGTCAATATCCACCGGTTTTAATTCAGGCTGCTCGCGCATCAGTTTGAGCAAATCAGCTCGCATGTGTACCAGGCGAACCGTGCCACGAGGCGCGGCATTGAGGCGACGGAATAACTCTTGTCGGCGTGGCTCCGCCGCTTGTGATAGCAGGGCATAATTTGCCGGACTGCGTTCCTCATGGTATGCCGCCGCCAGCCGGGCTAATTCAACAGTATCCAGGTCAAAATCATTCAGCAGCGCATGAAAAAAAGCCTGACATTCCTCCGCAGTGGCCTCTTCATATTGCTGCAACAATTGCTCCGCATGGACAATCGCCGATGCTTCGCCACGGGTTTCCACGGTTAGCCTGGCCAGCTCTGCCAGATTGCTGGTCTTGGCTTCCCACTTATCCATACCCGGAATGGGGATTTTAGCGCCATGCGAGATAATAGAATTCAACAGATCCTGAAAGTAACTTAAATTGCTGGTCATCATTGTATATTCCGTGTGGACTCCGTTGTGCTTATCGGCAGCATCGCTGTTAGGATGTATCGCGGGTTTTTTTACGTAATTCGTATTTCTGTATCTTGCCGGTCGCTGTTTTGGGCAGCGAACCAAACACAACTTTACCCGGCTTTTTGAATCGTGCGAGGTGTTGCAGACAGTGTGTTATTAATTCCTCCTCGGTTGCAGTCATGCCTGATTTCAACTCAACAAAAGCACAAGGCGTTTCACCCCATTTCTCATGTGGCATAGCCACCACCGCTGCTTCACCCACCGCAGCATGTTTGTACAAGGCATTCTCAATTTCTACCGACGAGATATTCTCGCCGCCGGAAATAATAATGTCCTTCGCCCGATCCTTGACCTGGATATAACCATCCGGATTCACCACCGCCAGATCGCCACTGTGGAACCAGCCACCCTGAAACGCTTCTTCAGTCGCTTCAGGATTCTTCAGGTAACCCGACATCACCGAATTACCACG
>CALHAO010000403.1 GCA_937931765.1 uncultured Thiotrichaceae bacterium | reverse complement strand
TTATCAAACAAAGAACTGACAGAATCATCGCGATTAATACGCAGAATAGTCTTGGCCAGGATGCCTGCAACAGAAAGCTGGCGGATTCTATCACATTCCAAAGCATTTGCACTCAATGGAATAGTGTCAGTCACCACCACTTCGTCCAGCATTGAATTTTCGATATTTTCGACGGCTTTGCCTGAGAACACAGCATGTGTAGCGTAAGCACAAACACTCAGCGACCCACGCGCTTTCAAGGCCTCAGCAGCGTTACATAAAGTACCACCAGTATCGATCAAGTCATCAATCAATACACAGTGCCTGCCTTCAACTTCACCGATGATATTCATCACCTCAGCCTTATTCGGCTCAGGGCGGCGCTTATCAATAATCGCCAGATCAACATCACCCAATGATTTTGACAACGCTCTGGCACGCACAACACCGCCGACATCAGGAGAAACTACAATCAGATTATCCAATTTCTTAGATAAAATATCATCACGTAGCACACCGGAAGCGTAGATATTATCTACCGGTAAATCAAAGTAACCTTGCACCTGATCTGAGTGCAGATCGATAATCAGCACCCGATCCACATGACCAGTCGCCACCATATCTGCGACTAATTTGGCAGAAATCGGCACCCGACGGGAACGCACCCGGCGATCCTGCCGCGCATAACCGTAATAGGGTATAACCGCCGTAATACGCCCTGCTGAAGCACGATACAAAGCATCGGACATGATCAGTAGTTCAAGGAGATTATCGTTGGTTGGGGCACAAGTGGGTTGAATAATAAAGACATCGCGACCACGTACATTTTCCATGATTTCAACATGCGCTTCACCATCGCTGAAACGCTCTGATTTAACGGAACCAAGGGGAATGCCGAGATGATCGACGATTTTGCGGGCTAATTCGGGGTTGGCATTACCCGCGAATACCATCATTCTATCGTCAGACATGAATTGCTCGTGTTGAGTAGATGGCTGGGTCGGCAGGGATCGAACCTGCGAATGCCGGGATCAAAACCCGGTGCCTTACCACTTGGCGACGACCCATCTATAAAAGTTCAAATTGTATTTAAACAGATTTTACAATATTTTCCAGCTTTATATGTAGAGGTGATCTGAAATCACTTCTGGCAATAAAACCAGACCATTGTGGCGGTAACTTGCTTAAAACCTGCTGAGCTTGACTTTCATCTTTAAACTCTGCAAACAAACAAGCACCTGAACCTGTCATTTTTGTTACTGCGAAATTTGATAACCACTTATGTGCATTATCGACTTCACTGAACACTTCTTTAACCACAGTTTCGAACACATTTTGTGTCTGCCCTGCGAGAAAGGACGCTATTGTGATGGGTCGGAGGTCACGTGTCAACCCTTCGTGTGCGAAAATTTTAGCGGTTGATATATGCACCCCCGGATGCACGACCAAATACCATTTTGAAGGCAAGTCGACAAACTCAAGTTGCTCTCCTACACCTTCAGCCCAGGCCGCTCTGCCATAAACAAATACCGGCACATCCGCCCCCAGTCTAAGCCCCAGCACAGCTAGCTGCTTCTCACTCAAACCACAGCCCCACAATAAATTCAGTCCCAGTAAAACAGTCGCCGCATCCGAGCTACCACCACCTAACCCACCGCCCATAGGCAGTCTTTTGTGTACTTTAATCTCAGCACCCAACTGACAAGCGGTTTCAATTTGCAGAAGTTTTGCAGCTCTGACGACAAGGTCATCCTGCTCAGGAATATCAGCATGACCCTGTGGACGTGAAATAACCCCGTCATCACGTACAGTCAGCTCAATATCGTCGGAATAATCCAGGAACTGGAACAAGGTCTGGAGCAGATGATAACCATCTGCCCGTCGACCGGTAATATGTAGGAAATGATTGATTTTTGCCGGAGCTGGCAGTATCAACCTGTTTAGAAACGAGTTTTCCACTGTTTTGCAATCACTTTGGCCTTGGCCCGTTCAGAGGCTTTCTCAAGGCTCATTTTGGTCGGCAGCGCGTTGCCACTATTGTCTTTATAAGCCGTATAATTCACAACCCAGCCACCCTGCGCCAATTGCTGCGGACGACCACGTGCATCTAACTTAATCGCATCAACAGGCTTGTCGGGCGAAGGTAGACCTCGTGCCCAATAACGCATGTCACCTAGCGGGAATTTCAACTTCAACTGACGCTCAAGCAACCTTTCCGCACTGGTATCACGGTAACTTTTACCATCAGCCGCTTTCAGCACGACCTGAGAACCCGTTTCACGAATACTAGCCATCACCGCGCCAGTTAACGGATTCACAATATCCATCAATGATTCACGGCCGGTCTTTTCATTCCACTTCAGACCGAAAGACCAGCTTTGACCACGTAGCTGAAGCCCGACCCGACCATCCATACTCCACTCTTTCATACCGGCAAATACACGCTGACGATTTTGCCAGACTGCTTCCGGCGAAGCGCCGACAGTAGCCTTTGGCTGCCCGGAAGCACCTGGCTTCGTATTATTCTGTGTGCAACCTACGATACTGAGTGCGCACAACAGTAAAATCCCGTTTCTCATTCATTCATCCTTGTAATAATTTATTGCTGCTGAGGATAGTACATCTTATTTTGTTAATTCAACCAAACGTTCCTTGATTTCAACCAACCTTTTATCATCAGGATATTCCGCCAGCATATCTTTGAGGATCTTTCCTGCTTCCTCTTTTTTACCCTGCTGCGACAACACCTCAATTAAATGACTCGCCACTTCCGGATCAGGCATCTGCTCAAAAGCTTCACGTAAATATTTTTCAGCGCCAGGCAGATCACCCAGCTTATACAAAACCCAACCCATACTATCCAGCGTAGCCGGACTGGATGGATTATATTCCAGCGCCTTACTAATCAACTCCTTAGCCTCGTCATAGCGATCCGTACTAACTGTCAGCATGTAACCCAACGCGTTCATCGCATCAGCATCAGCGTCATCGCTCGCAATAATAGTGCGAAGGTCTTTTTCTGCCTGCGCAATATTTCCCATGCTGTCGTAGCTCAGTGAACGGGCATAAAGAATATCCCGCTGGCTAATACCATATTCTTCGGCACTATTATAAACCGCCACAGCCTCTTCATAGCGCTCAGCATCATGCAATAATTGCCCATCAGCCATCAAAAACGTCATCTTCCGCGCAGCAATATCCGTATCAGTCAGCCTTTCTTTCAACCATGCACGGGCCACGTCCAAACCTTTTTCACGTTGCAATAACACTGATTTATGGCCAATCGCCTCTTTAACAAAGTCACCGCTCAGTGCATCATCGTAAGCAGCCAGCGCATCATCCAGGCGCTCTTGCCCTTCATAAATCTGCCCCAGAAAGTAACTCGCCTCATGTTTACGCTCCGGAATTCTGAGCAATTTATTCATCAATGGCTCAGCGAAGGCATACTCTTTCTGCTCTAGGTACAACAACCCCAGGGTATATAAAATATCGGCATTTTCAGGCTGAGTAGCATACAGCTGCTTAAAGATAGGACGTGCTTCTTCACGGCGGTCAGCCATGATCAGCATCCGTGCATATTCCAGTTTTAAATCCTGATCGTCGGTATTCTTAATCACCGGCGTCAACATATCAGCCGCATCACTGGTACGCTTTAAACCCAGCAAAGCGCGGGCACTCAGCTTAACAGCCTGCTCTTTCTGCGAATCATTACCATCACGCTGAACTAATTCAGCCGCCTTCAGTGCCTCCTCATACTTATCCGCATTTACTGCCAGCGTGGTGACCACCAGACGGGCTTTTGGTGAATCATCTATCTTATCGGCATAACGCTGAAAAATTTCATAGGCATTATCAACACCAGCTTCCAGCGCCAACAAAGAAACGATA
>CALHAO010000402.1 GCA_937931765.1 uncultured Thiotrichaceae bacterium | reverse complement strand
CCCATTAATTCCGCTGCTTCAATCTTGCGTCCACCGGTTTTGCGCAAAGCCGCTTGTAAGAGTGTGCCTTCAAAGATGGGGGTCAGTTCACCTAGTAAGTTTTTAGAGCCTCCTGCGAGCTGTCTGTCAGCATATTGAGCTAGTATTTTATCCCAGTCTCCCTGAATCACCGCCTGTTCTTCTTCGTGCTCCAGTAGCTCTGTGGGTAGGTCATCCATGACTACTTCTTGCGCTGAAGCCATCACCGTTAGCCAACGGCACGTGTTTTCAAGCTGTCTGACATTACCGGCCCAGGTGCGGCTTTGCAGAAACTCACTGACTTTAGGCGATAGTGTTTTAATATCAACATGTAGTTCTTCAGCTGCACGACGTAAGAAAGTCTGGAGTAATAACGGGATGTCGTCACGCCGTTCACGTAAGGGAGGCGAATGAATGCGTATTACATTCAGACGGTGAAATAAGTCTTCACGGAAACTACCTTTCTTTACCAGCTCCTCTAAATTCTGGTGGGTAGCAGCAATAATGCGTGCATCAACTTCTACCGGTAGGTGGCCACCTACCCGATAGAAAGTGCCTTCTGCTAATACACGTAATAGCCGGGTTTGTAGCTCAGCAGGCATATCACCAATTTCATCAAGAAATAATGTGCCACCATCGGCTTGTTCAAAGCGTCCTTTGCGTTGCGCATAGGCACCAGTGAATGCACCTTTTTCGTGCCCGAATAATTCGGACTCCAATAACTCGCTGGGAATCGCGGCGGTATTCAGAGCGATAAAGGGCTGTTTGGCGCGTGGACTGTGTGTGTGTAATGCTTTAGCAATCAGTTCTTTACCTGTGCCTGACTCACCAGTGATTAGTACAGTGATACTGGACTTAGATAGTCTGCCAATCGCCCGAAAAACTTCCTGCATCGCCGGTGCTTTGCCGATGATTTCGCCACCTTCAATTAGCTCGGCAGCTTTGGTGTTTATATCGGTTGAGCGACTTTCGTGACGAAGCCTGGAGGCCCGCCGAACCAGCTCAACAGCTTCATTAATATCGAAAGGTTTTGGTAAATACTCGAATGCGCCTCCCTGATAAGCCATGACTGCGCTATCCAAATCAGAATGTGCGGTCATGATAATAACGGGGATGTCCGGGTGTTCCTGTTGCATTTTTTTGAGCAGCCCCAGGCCATCAGTGCCTGGCATGCGAATGTCTGTCAGTAGCACATCAGGCTCAGCAGTGCGCAATGCCGATAACACCTGGTCTGCTGTTTCAAAGCAGCGGGCAGTGATGTCTGCTTTTTGTAGTGCACGTTCTAATACCCAGCGAATAGAACGATCATCGTCAGCAATCCAGATGTTTTCAGTGGGTTTATCCATGGCCGGTGTCCTTATTATCGAGCGGAAGTAGTATGGAGAAGCAGGTTGCGCCCGGTTTTGATTCAAATTGAATCATGCCGCCGCTTTGGTTAATCAGAGATTGAGCAATCGCTAGTCCAAGGCCACTGCCTTCGGCATGCCCACTGACCATAGGTAAAAATAATTTGTCCTGCAGGTGTTCAGGTACACCGATACCATTATCAAAAATATCGGTTTTAAGCACCAATTTGTGGCGTTTTTGGTGAATGGTGAATTGACGCAGAATCCGCGTTCGGAGTTTGATGGTACCCTGGCCGTTTAGTGCCCGGACAGCATTACTGGCAATATTCAGTACCACTTGGATCATGTGGCCCCGGTCGCATTTCAATTCAGGGATGCTGGGGTCATAGTCACGCTCTACTGTTATCTGTGTGCCTGATTCTATCTGAATCAGATTACAGACGTGCTCAAGTATTTCGTGGATATTAATGTTTTCATAGTCAGGTATTTTTCCTGGGCCTAGCAGGTCATCAACCAGTGTTTTAAGGCGGTCGGCTTCGGAGATAATGATTTGTGTGTATTCTTTGAGTTCATTACTTTCCAGTTCACTTTCCAAGAGTTGTGCTGCACCCCGTAAGCCGCCTAACGGGTTTTTCACTTCGTGTGCCAAGCCCCGCACCAGCTCCGTAATAGCTTGTTGTTGTTGTTGAATTTGTTTGTCACGGACTATCTGCAGTTGGCGGTCTATGCGATGTAATTCCAGTAACAGCCAATGCTGTTTGCCGGGGGATGTAGTTTCTTGCTGTGGCGTGATAATGCAATCGAGCATGATTTGTTGGTTGTCTGCTAACGTCAGCGAGGCAGCACGAATGGCTTGGGGTTCGTTTTGTTGCCGGGCGTATTCAAGTTGTTCGCAGAATGATTCACCCCACATGATGTCGTAGATGTCAGCGCCTTGTACGCGATTCAGGCTGTGGCTCAATAATATTTCAGCAGACTGATTCAGATACGTAACACGTAGCTGATGGTCAAGTACAACAACTGAGCATGCCATAATATCAAGCAGATGGTTGTGGTTGAGTGGTTTCTTTTTCATAGGTACTAAGGAAAGCAAGATTGGTGCCATTTAATGATGAGGATGAAACAAGGACTTATCTCTATTGGGGGGTATATGTGCTTGTCTTTCGCACTATAATGGTGCGTTAATCTATCCGGGGTCAAATGCAGGTGCGTAAGTAGTTTGTTAATACTGTACTTAACTATTTTTTGAACTTTGGATTGTCAACAATTTTGCTAAAATTATCTGTAAAATAGCGTAAAAATCAGGCTTTTAATCAAGATAATCCTACAAACTGGGGTAAAACCCTAAAAATTTTGTTTATTAGGAATTGCGTATTCCTTGCTGTTCAAGTTAAACTCAGCTGGGTTTGCATAACACTCGGAGGAGTCAATCTATGTTATCTGATAACGCGGCGCAGTACTGGAAGGCGAATTTACGTCTCCTGGCTATCTGTCTGGTGATCTGGTTTATCGTATCTTACGGTTGCGGGATTTTACTGGTAGAGCCATTGAACGCAATTAAGCTTGGTGGTTATAAGCTTGGTTTTTGGTTTGCCCAGCAGGGTTCCATTTATGTCTTCATCTTGTTGATCTTTTTCTATGCGATGAGCATGGGTGCATTAGATCGCAAGTATGGATTTGATGAAGAATAACGGCCAGGGAGCTTATAGTATATGAGTAATTTACAAATGTGGACTTACGTTATTGTAGGTCTGAGTTTTGCGCTTTACTTCGGTATCGCGATTTGGGCTAGAGCCGGTTCTACCGGTGAGTTCTATGTAGCAGGCGGTGGTATCCATCCGATTGCTAACGGTATGGCAACTGGCGCTGACTGGATGTCAGCAGCATCATTTATCGGTATGGCGGGTTTGATCGCCTTTAACGGTTATGGCGCTTCTGTCTTCCTGATGGGTTGGACGGGTGGTTATGTACTGCTGGCGATGCTGCTTGCACCTTATCTGCGTAAGTTTGGTAAGTTTACGGTTCCTGAGTTCATCGGTGATCGTTTCTATTCCAACACTGCACGTATCGTAGGTGTTGTCTGTCTGATTCTGGCATCTATTACTTATGTAATCGGTCAGATGAAAGGTATCGGTGTTACTTTCGGTCGCTTCCTGGAAACTAGTTATGAAACTGGTTTGATTGTAGGTATGGCGATTGTATTCTTCTACGCTGTATTGGGTGGAATGAAAGGTATTACCTATACTCAGATCGCACAGTATGTTGTTCTGATTCTGGCTTATACAGTTCCGGCTGTATTTATCTCTCTGAACCTGACTGGTCAGGCTTTCCCACAAATTGGTCTGGGTTCTGAAATGACTGAAGCCAGTGGCTTTGGTGGTATATATCTGTTAGATCGTCTTGATCAGGTGGTTACTGAGCTTGGATTTAATGAGTATACGACCCAGGTTATGGGTAGCAAGGTCAACATGTTTATGTACACATTGTCTCTGATGATTGGTACAGCTGGTCTGCCACACGTAATCATTCGTTTCTTCACTGTACCTAAAGTATCAGATGCTCGTTATTCTGCTGGTTGGGCATTAGTATTCATCGCGCTGCTTTATACAACTGCTCCTGCGGTTGGTGCAATGGCTCGCTTGAATCTGATGAGCACGATTCAGACTGGTGAAGTAGGTTCTCCTGATGGAAACTTGGTTTATGAAGATCGTCCACAATGGTTTAAGACTTGGGAAGAAACTAAACTTCTCCAGTTTGAAGACAAGAATGGCGATGGCAAGATCCAGTACTACAACGACAAGAACGAAGAGATGAATGCTAAGGCAGAAGGCTTCGGTTGGAAAGGTAATGAAATGGTGAAGGTCGACCGTGATATCATGGTACTGGCTAATCCTGAAATCGCTAACTTGCCTAACTGGGTTATCGCACTAGTAGCTGCGGGTGGTTTGGCCGCTGCACTATCAACAGCAGCTGGTTTGTTGCTGGCGATTGCATCTTCGGTGTCGCATGATTTACTGAAAGGTATCTTTACGCCAAATATCTCTGAGAAAGCTGAATTGAACGCTTCACGTGTCGCTATGGCAGGTGCGATCGCTCTCGCCGGTTATCTCGGATTTAATCCGCCCGACTTTGCGGCAGGAACGGTGGCGATTGCCTTCGGTCTGGCAGCGTCGTCTATCTTCCCTGTACTGATGATGGGTATCTTCTCTAAGAGGATGAACAGCGCTGGTGCAATTGCGGGTATGTTGGCAGGTATCGCTGTTACCATGTTGTATGTATTCCAGCACAAAGGCATCTTCTTTGTTCCAGGTACTTCCTTCTTAGGTGGCATGGAGCCAAACTGGTTCCTGGGTATTTCACCTAACGCTTTCGGTTCTGTTGGTGCTATCGTTAACTTTGCTGTTGCTTTCGCAGTAGCCAGAGTAACTGCTCCACCTCCAGAGCACATTCAGGCGTTGGTTGAAGATATCCGTGTTCCTCGTGGTGCGGGTCAAGCTACTGGTCACTAAGACTGATAGTTTGCCTCTGTAAAGAGGAATAAGTGATACGAAAAAAGCCCCTTTATGGGGCTTTTTTCTTGGGTGTATTAAATATTCTGCCACGCATGTTTAAGGTAGATCAGCAAACGGAGAGCCAGTTTATTGCTTTTTGGGCAAATTGAGACAAATAATGAAATCTGCTAGAATTGCCTTATTAGTGAGCTTAGGTAGAAGTTTGGGGTTCGATTCCCCAGCTCAGCACTCTGGACATTATTACTGGACTCGCAAGCGTAATGGTAGCATCGAATTACGTAAGCAATTGGTTGGTTTCATCTGCAACAATTAAAAGAGGAGGTAAGCGTATGGATAGATTAAAACAAAACGTTCGAAATATTTCCGCTTCAACATTAGTAGGGGTGAGTGCGGTTTGTTCAGGTGTGATAGCAACTGGTATAACTACAGGATCGAGTTTAGAGGGTTTGCGCTCTTTGGGCTTCTTCCTAAGCTCATTAAGCCCTTTATAAAACTTGAATTGTGCTAATAAGTTGATATGTACAGTATTGTGCAGCTATCGATTCCCCTCCCAATTTGCTACATCGTCAATATTTTTACTCATACCAACGCGCCCAGCCCTCCTCATAATATTTAAGCAGTGGGTGTGTTGTAATCTGGTTGATCTCAACATCTACCTTGGCTATGTCCGGTGCAAACTGGAATAGCTGCGACAGAGTATCCTGACTCAGATAGCGATGCGTTTGTGATAACTGAATATTTTCCGGCTTGAGTATCTGCCGTGATGCCATAACAAAACCCCATTCACCAAAACTGGGGATGTAGGTGTGATAAGGCAAGGTCTGCCAGTTTTCCCCATTCGTATTTTGTGCCAATGTCTTTTCAATCGACCAGAATGCCTCACGTGCATACAAAGGTGAAGTGGCCTGCGTAACAATAACACCTTGTTGTGAAACGTGCCGCTTTAGTAATTTGTAGAAACTGGTGCTGTATAAGCGTGACAGACTGGGATTGTTCGGATCAGGCAGGTCTATCAGCACAACATCAAATAATGTCTCATTCTTTTCCAGAAATTTCCAGGCATCCTGATTCAGAATACTGACCTTAGGGTCGGCGAGGGAGTTTTGGTTTAACTCGCGTAACTTTGCATTGCCGGAAAATAGTTGGGTGACTGCCGGATCAAGGTCAACCAATGTAATATTTTCGATGTCTTTGTGGTGTAACAGTTCCCGGATGGCCAGGCCATCACCACCACCAAGAATTAATACCTGTTGAGGGTTTCTGACGATACCTAGCGCGGGGTGTACCAGTGATTCGTGGTAACGGTATTCATCATGGCTATCGAATTGCAGAGCGCCATTGATATAAAAGCGTATGCGCTGTTGGCGACGGGTCAGAATAATACGTTGGTAATCGGTGTCCTGTGTATGAATAATTTCATCCTGATACAGGCGATTTTCCATGTTGTTGGTGAATTGGTTGGAATAAATAAATCCGGCAATCAGTACGGCCAGCGTGGTGCAGGCCATTAGTAACAGCTTACGTAGCTGCGGAATTTGTGTACGGAAGACATATAAAGCCAGTATGCCAACGCCAGCATTGATCAGGCCAAATAAAAAGCCGGTCTGCATGAGGCCTAGCTGTGGAATTAAGACCAGTGGGAATAGTAGAGCTGCGAATAATGCGCCAATATAGTCCGCTGTAAACACGTTGGATAAATTGATTTTTAGCGAAGCATGTTCTTTCAGGATGCGGATAATCAATGGGATTTCCACGCCCAGTAGTCCGCCCAGCAATAAGATGAGTAGAAAGAGTAGGGGGGTGTAGTTATCTAAGATGGCAAATGCAAAAAATAGAATCGGTGCGGTTAATCCACCAATCAGGCCGACTAATAATTGTAGTTTTACAAAGCCGGAGGGCAATTCGTGTTCGATGAAGCGTGAGAACCAGGAGCCGATGCCCATCGAACTCATAAACAGTCCGATGACCAGTGAGAACTGGTAGATCGAATCGCCTAGTAAATAACTGGAGAGCGTACCTGCGAGTAGTTCATAAACTAACCCGCAAATCGCAATAATGAGTGTCGCAAATAGCAGTGTGACCTGCTGCAATTGTTTTGAGTTGTCCACTATGCCTGGCTACGATACAACGGAGGCATAGATCAGCCCTAATGAGATGACAACTGCGCCGACAATAATACCGAGGGCAATATTATTTTCTTCGGTGATTTTTTTCTCGATGGAGAAGGGGGTAAGGCGTTCCATCACCCAAAGCGAAAGCAGGAACATGCCAAAGCCCAGTACGCCGTAGAAAATAGTGGTAAAGATATAAGTAAATGATAATTCAGTCATGGTTTTACTCTGAAATTAGAAAGTTATTTGCCAGTGCGATAGCCGCCGTTGCCGACAAAGCCTGCGCTGCCACCCCGGACACTTCGGCCATCGCCATATTCTTCGTATTTTGTTTCTTCCAGTCCAACATTGTAATAAGTCAGGACTGCCGCGCCGATAGTGAGGCCAGCGAATAAGAGCATCATCAGGCGGATCATTCGTCATCATCTCCCAATACAGATTTCCAACGTTTGGATTCAAAGAATATTTTAGAAAGAAATCCGCCCAGTGCGGCAATGCCTGTAAAGATCAGTAACAATATAAAGTAGTGATTACTGATGTAGCCTTGTTTTAAGGTTACTCTGGCACTGGTTGTGGGAGGCGTGGTGCCCGTTTCTCCCTTGCCACCTTCGGCCATTTTAATATGCAGCATATATGAGCCAGCTTCTGGTACTTTAAAGTGAGCGTTGGCGGAGCGGCTACCTTCAGACCAGCTTTCACCACCTTCAAACCCTTCGTAGTAGGATACATTTTTGCCAAAGCTGAAAATGTCATTGGCACCTTTGCGCACACTAATGTCGAAAAATCCCCAGGCATTTTTCAGTTGTGTATCGAGCGTCAATTCCATCAGGCGTGCGGGCCGGGTGACGGTGAACTCATGCGTTGTGCTGCCTTTGAGAAGTGCTGATGAGCTAATTTGCTCATTAAACACTGTGCTGCCACCAAAAAATAGGCCGATAATTACAACCAGAGCAGCAGCCAGTGCTGCAAAAGGCAGGGCAGCTTTGCTTAACGGCTCCAGGATTTTGGAGCGATACGGTTGAGCCGGGTGCACAGTTGTTGGTTTGGGTGGTTTGCCTGCGACACCAAAACTTTTATACACGGCCTTAGGATCTTCAATATACTCACCCAGTCCGTACTCGATCTCGCTGCCATTGTGCTCAACGGAGTACATATGCGGTGGTGCGATCGCTTCGATCATGTGCGAACTATCATCTTTCTTCGCAATCCAGGTAAGTTCCCCGGCAACGTAAACGACTTTGGCCCGATAGCGTTCAAAAAATTTATACTTTTTATCACCTGCACTGAACTCATATTTCGGAGCAAGGTTCCAGACGTTAAGGTTGGGAATATCGCGTGTGCGGCGGGAAAAAACTAAGTGGGCATTATAATAGGTGAGCCATGCATAGCCATGAGTAGGTGAAAATAACATCATATCTACCCATCGGAAGGCTTCGGCATCTTCCCAGGCGACCATGCCGATCATGGTGAAATCGACTCCTTTGATCTGTCCTTGCATGCCAATGTCAAACGGGCTGAATGGTTTTTCCTGATGACTGAACTTGTGCAGTACACTGAAATGTTTACGGGTGTCCATCACTGCCCCACAAAATTCACAGTTCAGCGTGCGAACTTTATGGCCTCCGCCGTGCAGTGTCAGCGGGGCTGCGCAACTAGTGCATTTAATGCTGCGTAATTTGCGCAAACTCATTGATCTATCCTGATGTCGAAAGGATCTACCCATTGTCCCTGATAGCCATAGACTTCATGTGGCCCAAAATACTCGAGTGTCATAAGTGCAGCGTCTTGAGCTGATAGGTGGATGTAGTCAAACTGTTCACCTGTTTCAATAATCTCGGGTAATTCACCCTGAAAACCCTCGCAGGTGGCACGGCCTATTTCTGTGACTTTCCAGTCCTTATCCATCACGCGGACAGTCTGATCCAATCTTAGCTGATTAAGGCGTGGCAGACTGCCTTGTAATTTTTTTGGATGCTCAAAGGCAAAGTCGCCTTCATCAACGCTCATCCAGACACCTTCACCTTTGTTATCCATGACCCACCATTCGTCCCAAAAACCCTGGCCATAACTATAGCGAATATGCCCAACGGGCAGGTAGCTGACTGTTTTGTAGGTGAATGGCGTTTTTAACTGAATCAGGCTGGGCAGGTCTGCCAGTGTTGACTGTATTCCTGCTAGTCGCGCACCTTCATCTTCCAGAAAGATAGTGGAGTCGCACTGATTACAAACCGTCAGTTTCGAGAAGCTGAAAGTCAGTGGTAATGCATTGCCGCATTGTGGGCAGTTGAGCGTGTTTGTTGGCATGGTATCTGTTTTTATAATGTTTTCGCTATGATATAGCGACTGTAGCAAATTTGTCTAATTATCACCATCATGGCGAAATTTAAGATGAACACTATATCGGTTATTCCTTGTCAATACTTGCGCCCGTTCATATTATATCAATCAGCCTATAAAAATTATAAATAAGGAGTGTTCCATGCTGTATAAACTCAAGCGGATAGCATCCGTAGTTGCAGTAATATCTGTTGCTTCATGTGGCGGCGGTGGTGGTGATAACTATATCGTGGGCGGTGCAGATGTGACTAATAGTAGCAGTAGTGGAGGGACTGATACTACTGACAATACCACAACGACTGCTGATGCGCGTATTGCCGATCTGGAAATAGCGGTTAGTTCGCGTCAACTGTCTTCGGATGGTTCGGACCCGGTTATTATTTCTGCTGTAGTGAAGGATGCAAAAAATAATATTCTGAAAGACGTGGATGTCGAATTTGCCGTAGATAATGGCGGAACAATTGAGCCGGATGAAGGCAATGTGACAGTGGCGGTAGCCACGGATGGTGGCTCAGCGGTTTCTGGCGGGTCTGCTGTTAAAACGGCAAAATTGAAGCCGGGTTACCGTCGTGATAACCGGAATCTGCTGGTGACAGTCACTGCCGGAGGCCAGGAACGAACAATTGATATTGAGGTGACGGGTACAGCGGTTAAGTTGACTGGCCCGGAAAATGTACTGGTTAATTCAACCGGTAGTTATTCGGTTACTTTGACTGACTCTGGTAGTGAGCCGCTAACACACCAAGTGCTGTCAGTTACATCGGCACAAGGTAATACGATTACGCCAAAGACTGATAATGGTTTGTCGACGGATCAGGATGGTAAAGTCGTATTTGATATGAGTGCGGGTGTTAGCGGTGTTGATACATTGACTGTTAGTGCACTGGGTGCGACTGCTACTCAAAATATCACTATTTCCGGGAACGATTTTTCGTTGGACGCTAAGAATCAGGAAATTGGTGTAAATACTGATGAAGTGGTCAATCTGGTGTGGACGCGTGATGGTGTTCCGCAAGCAAATAAAGTGATCTATTTGTCTGCAACACGTGGAGTGGTGCCTAATACTGTTACTACGGATGCCAACGGTAAAGCCAGTTTCACAATGTCTTCCACAACGGCAGGCGGCGTGGTGTTGACGGCCATTGAAACCGGCTCGGGATTGAATGCTACGATGGTGCGCGAATTCGTGGCTACAACGCCAAAGTATTTGTCGGCGCAGTCTGAGCAAAGCAATATCAGCCCCGAAGGTCAGGCTAATATTCTTGCGATCGTGCGCGATGCTGCTTATAACCCGGTTAAAAATCAAAAAGTGAAATTCAACATCGTCTATGACACTGTTAATGGGTCATTGAGCTCTCCGACGGCAACGACGGATTCGTTGGGGCGTGCAGGTGTTGTTTATACGGCAGGTAATGCGAGTAGCGCACGGAATGGTGTTGAGATTCAGGCAACTTTACAGAACAATGCGCTGATTTCAGACGCTATCAAATTGTCTGTTGGCGATCGGGCTGTACAAATTGTGCTTGGTCATGATGAAAATATGGCTGAGGATGGTGTTTTTTATAAGAAGACGTTTGGTGTCATTGTTACTGATAGCGCCGGAAATCCGGTGGCAAACAAGGCTGTGGACTTTACCTTAATGCCGATTGGTTACTATAAAGGTGTGATGTCTTGTCCCGTAGATGCAGGAACGATAACACCCTGGTATTGGACGCCGACCATATATTGCCCTTCCGAGGATCTGAATGATAATGCTTACCTGGATGAGGGTGAGGATTTTAATGGTAATGATCGCCTTGATCCGACACATACGGCGACGATTACTAATAAAAAAGCAGTCACTGATGCAGAAGGCAAGGCAAATGTTGAAGTGATCTATCAACAAAGTCATGCTTTATGGAGCAAGCTCCGTTTGAGTGCAACTACTTCAGTAGAGGGCACAGAATATGTTGAGAGCCTTGAGTTCGTCTTAAGTATTCTTGCAGATGACAGCGATAACTGCCTGCGTGAACCAGTCCCTAATGGCGTGAGTCCTTATGGTATCGCGAGTCAGTGTGAGTCTCCCGACTAACAATAGGTAAGAATGAAGTATAAAAAGGCTCTGAGGTTTCAGGGCCTTTTTTGGTTTAGAGTAGGGTTTTCAGCGTTTGTTCTGCACAACTACCCAAGGTGCGATAACTACCGCCCATAGGTTGCTGTCATCCTCTGCCCATTGTTTAGCCGTTTCATCCTGTAAGTGCTGTACCTGCTTCGATTCGGTCCATACGGTAAATTTAGTCGTGTCATCTTCAATCAGAGCACAGGCTACTGTAAGCAAGTCCAGTTCGCCCGAGACATCAAGTACTCTTCCCCGTGCGAAAAAACGTTCTAACTCTGGCCATTTAATGCGAGCGGTTTGTAGGTTCAGGCTATCTTTCAGAGGGAGTTCTGTGTCATCCATTTCAATATCCGGTTCAGTAAATTTTTTAATTGTAAGCAGCATGCCAAATGTTCTCAACCGTCAAGTCTGATACAACCAAGATCTGAGTAGTTAAATGGTAGCTGGTTTTTGTGCGTGCTTGCGCATCAGTTTTGCAGGTGGCAAGCAGGTGTGCGTGGAAATTGCTGAAGAGTGTACTGCTCAAGGTTCCTTCTGATGAATTGGTGTCTTTGGTGCGATTAATTATTCCGGCTGTCCTTGTTTTGTTAGAGGCTTGTAAAAATTGCGGGATAATGACGGTAATTTAAGATTAAAGAAAATAATGAGCAATCAAATCGCTGAGCCAGCTAATAGCAATAAGTTGTCGGACTTGGTCTGGGAGTTTAACTTCCGCCCTGATCATTACATCCATGACAGCTGGTTAGAACAAATGCCGGATGGGCCTCTGATCAAAAAACTGGTGGGCTGTCATCGTGGTGCTGATCGGATTGTGCAATACCTAATGCAGCGTCTTGGCTTGGAAGGTCAGGTGTTTTTCAACTTTTCAAATTCTTTGGCACGTATCGGGTTGTGGTCAGGACAGGATTTGGAGCGGTTGATTATGTATACGGGTGCTGTTTTTTATCATTCAAAGGTGCAGAAAGTAGTTGCAAGGGATGAGGTGCTACATATCCGGGAACAGATGGATGGCGAATTATTCAACTTCATGCAGAGTCGTTCTGTTCAGTTAAAAGGGAAAATGGATTTAAGTCTGAAGTTGCCAGCAGGATTAGATGCAGAAAAATCTATAAGGTTGGCTGGTTTGTTATGTTTTCACGCTGCCTTGGGGAATTATCCGGTAGCGCTGCGTAAGCGGTTGATGCTGAAGTTACCACATGAGTGGTTTCTGCTTTTTAAGCGGGCCGGTGCTTTGGGTAAGCCTTTGAGCCAGAAGCAATCCGAATGTGCCGCATTACTCCAGAAAATAGCAATAGAAGTACGCATGGGAATAGGTAGTGATGGACAAATTCATTTCAGTTAAGCCACTGGATTCACAGTTAAAGCCAGGCCAGAAGATTCTCAAGTCTGTTGATTACCAACAGCTCCTTAACTATGAAGGTGTTTTGAGTAAGTTATCACTCAGAGAAAAACAGCGCCAGATTGATGCAACGGAGTTATTAGAGAAATCCAGGCGCGAGGGTGAAGAGCAGGGCATGGAGCAGGTGAATCAGCACCTGGCGGAAGAGTTGCAAAACTTTACTTTGCGCATGCATCAAAGCCTGACCCAAGTAGAGTCATCTTTAGTCGATGTGGTTATAGAGTCTGTCAAAAAAGTTATTCATGACTTCGATGATGAAACGTTAATCAGGAATACAGTTCGTTCCGGACTTGAGTTGGTTCGGGGTGGGAATAAGCTGACTGTACGGGTGCACCCATATATGTTGGGGGCGGTGCAGGAGCAACTGAGTGACTTTAAAGAAGGCAGCGGGCATATTGAAGTATTGCCAGATGCTGCTTTAAGAGTGGATGAATGCATACTGGAGTCTGATGTCGGGATTGTTAGTGCCAGTGTTGAGCAGCAGGTTGAAGCACTGGTTAAATCCTTGAGAAAAGCGAGTTTTTAAACAAAATTCAAAAAGAGTAAAAAAGGTTGTTGACGTTAGGCAATTGGACTGTATAATACGCCTCTCTCCTGATTCACGGGATTCACGAAAAGCACTTTGGAAACAAGGAGTTAAGTAGGAAAAACAGATCAGGACGGCAGCAAAGTTTGTTTGAATTAAATCAACAAACGGCTTGACAGGA
>CALHAO010000401.1 GCA_937931765.1 uncultured Thiotrichaceae bacterium | reverse complement strand
ACTGGGCGCACGGGTGTATGCACCGGAAGATTATGAGCACGCGATTAAATTGGTGACCTCAGGTGCGATTGATGCGGATACCATGATCACCGATATTGGTAGCCTGGAAGCCATTCAGGCGTCATTTGAGGCACTGGAAGGCAATCCGACGGCGATGAAAAGTCTGATTAAGTGTATGGCGGACTAAGGAAATAACGATGACAAGTGCATTTGATTTAAGCGGTAAAACGGCGTTAGTCACCGGCTGTAAACGCGGTATCGGTAAAGGCATGGCGATTGCGCTGGCGGAAGCCGGAGCCGATATTATTGGTGTCAGCGCCACGCTGGAAGGTCAGGGCAGTGAGATTGAAAAGGCCGTGACCGCACTGGGGCGTAATTTCTCAGGGTACAGCTGTGATTTTGGGGACAGAGCTGCATTAAAAGCATTCATTGCCCAACTGGAAGCGGATGGCCATCAGTCGGATATTCTGGTGAATAATGCCGGTACCATTAAACGTGCACCCGCTGCGACGCATGATGATGAACTGTGGGATGAGGTGATTGAAGTTAATTTGTCCTCCCAGTTTGTGCTGAGCCGCGAGATTGGCCGTGGCATGGTAGAACGGGGCAGTGGTAAGATTATTTTCACGGCTTCATTACTGACTTTTCAGGGCGGGATTACCGTGCCGGGTTATGCGGCTTCCAAAGGTGGTATCGGTCAGTTAACCAAGGCATTAGCCAATGAGTGGGCATCGAAAGGTGTTAATGTGAATGCCATTGCGCCGGGTTATATCGCGACCGACAATACGCAGGCTTTGCAGGATGACCCGGTGCGTTATAACTCGATACTGGAGCGGATTCCGGCGGGGCGCTGGGGTAAGCCGGAGGATTTTGCGGGGCCGGTGGTGTTTTTGGCCTCGGCGGCTTCGGATTATGTGCATGGTACGGTGATGACGGTGGATGGCGGGTGGATGGGGCGGTAGGTGCTTACCCTTCTCAGAGACCGTTAAACCCCTCCCTAACCCTCCCCTTATCAAGGGAGGGCACTTAATTGTGCTGTGGTTTGATGTGGGTTGAAAGCCGAAAGAATTGAATCCTTTGGCAAGGTTAATTATTTAAAGTTATCCGCAATTTGCTTCAGGGCTACGGTTAAGCTCCCTCCCTTGATAAGGGGAGGGCTGGGGAGGGGTTCGACGCCCTTCAAATTCACTCCCAACAGAACTCTAAAAACAGGAAAACCCAATGCCCTTAAGATCCAGACAGTGGTTCGACAACCCCAACAACCCCGAAATGACAGCCCTCTACACCGAGCGCTACCTCAACTACGGCATCACCTTGGACGAACTACGCTCCGGCAAACCCATCATCGGCATCGCCCAAACCGGTTCAGATCTTTCCCCCTGCAACCGTCACCACATCGAGCTGGCCAAGCGTACACGCGACGGCATTATCGCGGCGGGTGGTATCTGCATGGAGTTTCCGGTACATCCTATTCAGGAAACCGGACGCCGACCCACCGCATCGCTGGATCGCAATCTCGCCTATTTGGGCTTAGTGGAGCTGTTACACGGCTATCCACTGGATGGCGTCGTACTAACCATTGGCTGTGATAAAACCACGCCCGCGATGTTAATGGCCGCCGCTACGGTCAATATTCCGGCGATTGCACTATCAGTCGGCCCGATGCTGAATGGCTGGCATGAAGGTAAACGCGCCGGTTCCGGCACAGTGATCTGGGCGGCCCGCAAAAGACTGGCAGCGGGTGAAATAGATAATCAACAGTTTATGGAAATCGCAGCGGCATCAGCGCCTTCTGTGGGTTACTGCAATACAATGGGCACGGCCAGCACCATGAATTCATTAGCCGAAATGCTTGGCATGCAGTTACCCGGTGCGGCGGCGATTCCGGCTCCGTACCGCGAGCGTGGCCAGATCAGTTATGAAACCGGTCAGCGCATTGTGCAGCTGGTGCATGATGATGTGAAACCCAGTGACATTATGACCCGTGAATCTTTTGAAAATGCGATTGTGCTGAATTCCGCGATTGGTGGTTCGACCAATGCACCCGTGCACTTGAACGCGATTGCCGCACATGTGGGTGTTGAGCTGACTAATGATGACTGGCAGCGTGTGGGGCACCAGATTCCTTTGTTATGCAATGTGCAACCGGCGGGTGAATACCTTGGTGAAGATTTCCACCGTGCGGGCGGTGTGCCGGGTGTGATCTCTGAGTTAATGGGTGCTGGTGTCTTGCCGCATCCGGATGCGATGACGGTGAGTGGCTTACCGGTGGCTGAAGCTTATGCCTCCGCACAGAATCATAATACTGATGTTATTTTTCCGTTTGATAAGCCAATGAAACCTGCTGCTGGGTTTATTAACCTGTCCGGTAATTTGTTTGACAGTGCGATTATGAAAACCTCGGTGATTTCACCGGCGTTTCGTGCACGTTATTTATCTGATCCGGATGATCCGGAAGCGTTTGAGTCACGGGCTATCGTTTTCGACGGGCCAGAAGATTACCACGCACGTATTGATGATCCGGCGTTACAGATCGATGATGCCTGCATCCTGATGATGCGTGGTGCCGGGCCGCTGGGTTATCCGGGGGCAGCTGAGGTGGTGAATATGCAGCCCCCCGCTTTATTGATAGAGCAGGGCGTGGGTGAGTTGCCCTGCATGGGTGATGGCCGCCAGTCCGGTACCTCGGGTAGTCCTTCGATATTAAATGCCTCGCCGGAAGCGGCGGCGATGGGTGGTTTGGCGCTGGTGAATACCGGTGACAAAGTCCGTATCGACCTGAATAAAGGCACTGCTGATTTATTG
>CALHAO010000400.1 GCA_937931765.1 uncultured Thiotrichaceae bacterium | reverse complement strand
TGGGTGCAACAGGCCGTAGTGAACATGTGGAGGTTGGCACTTATATTTCAAAGTCCATGAAGTCCGAATTATCCGGTAATGTGATTGATTTGTGCCCGGTGGGGGCGCTGACTGCAAAACCTTCACGCTATAAAGCACGGGCGTGGGAAATGCGTTCACATGACAGCATCGCACCGCATGATTCTGTGGGTTCAAATATTTCTGTGCACACCTTCGATGGTGAGGTGATCCGCGTAGTTCCGCATGAAAATGAAGCGATTAATGAATGCTGGATTTCAGATCGTGACCGCTTTAGTTATCAGGGTTTGAATAGTCATGACCGCTTATTAACACCACAAATTAAACGTGATGGCCATTGGCAGGAAGTAGGCTGGCAGGAGGCATTGGATACGGTTGCGGCCATGTTGTCTGACATTGATGGTGAGCAGGTCGGCGCTTTGGCCTCACCGACTTCGACCTTGGAAGAATTATACCTGTTCCAGAAGCTGATGCGTGGTGCGGGTGTTGCTAATATTGACCACCGTTTGCGTCAGGCTGATTTTGCTGATCAGGCGAATGTTTCGGCGGCACCGGCTTTGGGTGTCAGTATTGAAGATCTGGAAAAACAGCAGGCGGTTCTGCTGCTGGGTTCTAATGCGCGACAGGAGCAGCCTTTATTAAACCACCGTTTAAAAAAGGCGGTTGCTGCTGGTGGCGTTGTTATGGCGCTGAATCCGAGGTGGGTGGACTTCAATTATGACGTAGAGCAGGTTGTTGTGAAGCCGCTGGATATGGTGGCGGGCATGGCGGCTATTGTCAGGGCGATCAGCGAGTTGGCTGATAAACCGTTGCCGAATGACGTGGTTGATATTTGTGAAGGTGCTGAAGTCACCGATCGGGAAAAGCAGATTGCGGCGCACTTGCTGGATGCTGAGCATTCGATGGTGCTGATGGGGAATATGGCGATGCAACACCCGCAGATGGCTACCCTGCGGGCCTTGTCTTCGGTTATTTCGGCGCTGACCGGTTCTATTTGTGGTTATTTACAGGAAGCCTCCAATACGGTGGGGGCGGCGTTGGCTGGAGTCCTGCCGCACCGCACGCATGGTGGAGTGAAAGCAGCGGCTAAAGGTTTGCATGCCGGTGATATGCTATCCGCTAAGCTCAATACTTATGTGTTACTGAACGTGGAGTCAGATGACTTTGCGAACCCTTTTCAGGCTAATGTGGCCTTTGATATTGCGGCAGATGTGATTGCTATTACACCGTTTGCCAATGAGCAGATGCGTGAGTTCGCGACTGTTTTATTACCAAGCACTACCTTCGTGGAAACTGCCGGTACTTTTGTCAATGCTGCAGGTAACTGGCAGAGCTTTGCTGGTGTGACTAAGCCGCCAGGTAATGCACGCCCGGGCTGGAAAATTTTGCGGGTACTGGGCAATAAGCTGGAATTACCTGAGTTTGATTATGTCAGTGCGCCGGAAGTGGTGTCTGAGCTGAAGCTGGAATTGCAGCTGGTCAGGCCGAATAATCAGTATTCGATTGTAGCGCCAGTGGCAGTGCCTGAGGTTGAGGATCGTATGCAGCGCATCGGCGATGTGCATATGTATCGCAATGATATGTTGGTACGCAGGGCGCAGGCGTTGCAGGATATGATTCCGGTGCCGCTGATTCACCTGAACCCGCTGGATATAGAGCGACTGGATTTTGAAGTTGGCGACCTGATTAAAGCGTCTCAGGATGAAGGTTCAGTGCAGTTACCGGTGGCGGCGGATGAGTCGGTGCCTGCTGGTTGTGTGTGGATTCAATCCGGAACCACCGCTGCAAATACACTGGGTGAATCGTTCGGTTACATTGACCTGGACAGGATATAGTCATGGAATTTTTAGCCGCCATTTGGAGTGAGATCCCCGCAGCAGTACAAAACATTATTGTAATTCTGCTGAAGATTGTGGCGATTCTGGTTCCGTTGATTCTGGCCGTGGCTTATACCACCTTTGCTGAGCGTAAGATCATTGGTTATATGCAGGTGCGCATGGGGCCAAACAGAGTCGGGCCGAAGGGCTGGCTGCAGCCGATTGCTGATGTGGTCAAGCTGCTGTTTAAGGAAGTGATTATTCCGACCAAATCAAACCGCTATATTTTCCTGATTGCGCCGATGCTGACGCTGGTGCCAGCATTTGTGGCCTGGTCAGTGATCCCATTTGCGGATGGTATGATCCTGGCGGATATTAATGCTGGTTTATTATTTATATTAGCACTGACCTCAATGGGGGTGTACGGCATTATCCTGGGTGGCTGGGCGTCGAATTCCAAGTATGCGATGTTGTCGGCGATGCGGGCCGGGGCGCAGGTGATTTCCTATGAGATTGCGATGGGTTTTGCGCTGGTTGGTGTGTTAATGGCCGCAGGCAGCCTGAATCTGAACGAGATTATCCTGGCGCAATCCGGCAGTATTTTTTCCTGGTTTATCTGGCCGTTATTCGGCTTGTTTCTGGTGTATTTTATCTCCGGTGTGGCGGAAACCAATCGTGCACCGTTTGATGTCGCGGAAGGTGAATCTGAGATTGTTGCGGGCTTTCATGTAGAATACTCGGGGATGGCCTTCGCGCTGTTTTTCCTCGCCGAATACGCCAATATGATCCTGATTTCTGCACTGACCTCGTTGTTGTTTCTGGGCGGCTGGTTATCACCGTTTCAGGGCCTGGACTTTTTAACAGAGCTACCGGTATTAGGCGCAATATTTGGTAATGGCATCCATTGGTTCCTGCTGAAAACGGCATTTTTCCTGTTTTTCTACCTTTGGTTCCGCGCTACCTTCCCGCGCTATCGGTATGATCAGATCATGCGTTTGGGGTGGAAAATATTGATTCCGTTAACGATTGTTTGGATTTTTGCGGAGATGATCGCAATAGGTCTGGGCTGGCGGCCATGGGAATAAGGAGTAAGTAATGGGTATTAATGTCGGTGAGAACCTGAAACATTATATTAAAGCCTTTTCTCTGATTGAGTTATTGAAGGGGATGCGGGTCACCGGACGGTATTTGTTTGATCGCAAAATTACTATTCAGTATCCGGAGCAAAAAACACCGCTGTCACCGCGTTTTCGGGGTCATCATGCTTTGCGGCGCTATCCGAATGGTGAAGAGCGTTGCATTGCCTGTAAGCTATGCGAAGCAGTTTGTCCGGCGCTGGCCATTAAAATCGAGTCACAAGAACGACCAGACGGTACGCGGCGCACCACCCGTTACGATATCGATATGTTCAAGTGCATTTATTGCGGCTTTTGTGAAGAAGCTTGTCCGGTGGATGCTATTGTCGAAACCAATATTTTTGAGTATCACTTTGAAAACCGTGGTGAAAACATCATGACCAAAGCCAAGTTGCTGGCGGTGGGTGATAATCATGAAACAGAAATTGCAGCGATGAAAGCCGCTGATGCGCCGTATCGTTAATGAGGATGCCGGATGAGTTTTGAACAGTTGTTGTTTTATCTGTTTTCAGGCGTGCTGCTGCTGGCGGGCATCAGTATGGTCACGGTGCGTAATCCTGTTTATGCCGCATTGAGTTTGATTGTGTGCTTTTTTACCAGTGCAGCTATTTGGGTGACGCTGGAGGCAGAGTTCCTCGGTATCGTGTTGGTACTGGTTTACGTTGGTGCGGTGATGGTGTTGTTCCTGTTTGTGATTATGATGCTGGATATTAATCATGATCATTTAAAGGAAGGCTTTATTAAATACCTGCCAGTGGGCTTGTTGGTAGCATTGGTCATCGCCGTTGAAATGATTCTGGTGTTGAGTGGTGGTGGCTTTGATGGTGAGAAGTATATGCAGGGTCAGCGTCATGGTGCCGATTACAGTAATACTAAAGCGCTGGGTGAAGTGCTTTATCAGCAGTACTTGTACCCCTTCGAGATTGCGGCAGTCATTTTGTTAGTGGCTATTATTGCGGCGATCACCCTGACTTTGCGCAGACGTCCCAATTCCAAGTCACAAAATATCGATCAGCAAGTGCGTGTGAAGCGTGAAGACCGCGTGCGTTTGGTAAAGATGGAGGCAGAAAAATGATTGGTTTGTCTCATTATCTGGTAGTGGCAGCTATTTTGTTCGCTATTAGTATCGCCGGTATGTTTCTGAACCGGAAAAATATGCTGGTGCTGTTGATGTGTATTGAATTGATGTTGCTGGCAGTTAACCTGAATTTTATTGCCTTCTCGCATTATATGGATGACATGGCCGGGCAGATTTTTGTGTTCTTTATTCTGACCGTGGCTGCGGCAGAAGCGGCGATTGGTCTGGCGATTCTGGTGGTCTTGTTCCGTAGCCGCCGGACGATTAATGTTCAGGAGCTGAACGAGTTGAAGGGGTGAGCATGGAGACGGTTTATTTAGCTATTCCGCTGGCTCCGCTACTCGGGGCGATTATTGCCGGTTTGTTCGGCAAACAGATTGGGCGCAATCTGTCGCACTGGGTTACAACCGGCTCAGTGGCGCTGGCATTCCTACTGTCATTATTCGTATTCAAACATATCACGCTGGATGGCGGCGCTGTTTATAATGGTGCTGTGTACACTTGGGCGGTGGTCGATAATGTCAAAATGGAGATCGGTTTCCTGATTGATAATCTGACGATCCTGATGATGTTAGTGGTGACCTTTGTCTCGCTGATGGTGCATATTTATACCATCGGTTATATGCGTGATGATCCGGGTTATCAGCGCTTCTTCAGCTATATCTCACTGTTTACCTTCGCCATGCTGATGCTAGTCATGAGTAATAATTTCCTGCAGCTGTTCTTTGGCTGGGAAGCGGTGGGTCTGGTGTCTTACCTGTTGATTGGTTTCTGGTACGAAAAAGATGCCGCTGTTTATGCCAATATGAAGGCGTTTATTGTCAATCGTATCGGCGACCTAGGCTTCCTGCTGGGCATTGCGATTATTCTGATCTATACCAACTCACTGGACTATACGGTCGCCTTTGAAAAATTTGAAGTTCACAAGGTTAACCTGCCCGGTATTTTTCCATTAACCGTAGGGCCGCTGTCTGCGCTGGATGGTGTGGACGCGCTGGATTTGGCGATGGTATTGTTATTTATTGGTGCGATGGGTAAATCTGCCCAAGTGCCTTTGCATGTCTGGCTGCCTGATTCGATGGAAGGCCCGACGCCGATTTCTGCGCTGATTCATGCAGCGACTATGGTTACTGCTGGTATTTTTATGGTGGCGCGGATGTCGCCGCTGTATGAGTTATCGGATATTGCGCTGAACGTTATTCTGACCGTGGGCGCAACGACGGCTTTCTTTATGGGGCTGGTCGGCATTGTGCAGAATGATATTAAGCGGGTGATCGCTTATTCAACGCTTTCGCAGCTGGGTTATATGACGGTAGCGCTGGGTGCTTCGGCTTATTCAGCGGCAGTGTTCCATCTGATGACCCATGCCTTTTTTAAGGCGCTATTATTTCTGGCGGCTGGCTCGGTGATTATCGCCATGCATCATGAGCAGGATATGCGCAAAATGGGTGGGTTAAGGCGGTATATGCCGATTACCTACTGGACAGCGTTGATTGGCTCACTGGCCCTGATCGGATTTCCCGGCTTTTCGGGTTTCTTCTCTAAAGATCTGATTATCGAAGCGGTGGGGAAATCTGGTCTGGTGATGGCGAATTATGCCTATGTGATGGTGGTGCTGGGTGTTTTTGTCACGGCTTTTTATACTTTCAGAATGTTCTTTATGGTGTTCCACGGTGATGAGCGTATGGATGATCACACCCTGGCACACCTGCGGGAGTCACCCAGAGTAGTCACCACGCCGCTAATTCTGCTGGCGATTCCGTCTGTGCTGGCTGGGTTTCTGATTGACCCGGTAGCATTAGGTGATTTCTTTAATCAGGTACTGCTTCCGGCGAAGGAAGGTTTTCGTGATGTCACCACTATTATGGTGGATGGCTCTAAGCACCTTGCTATGTCGCAGTTGCGTGAAAGCTACCACGGTATTCTGGGGTTCATAATGCATGGCTTTCTGAGTCCGGCCTTATGGCTTGCCGCAGCCGGTGCAGGGTTGGCGTGGTATATGTATATGAAAAATGATGAGTTAGCTGATTGGTTTTATGACCATTTCGGTTGGCTGCATAAATTACTGACTGAGAAATATTATCTGGATACCTTTAACCAGAAGGTGTTGGCCAATGGCGCGCTTTACTTGGGTAATAGCCTCTGGACACTGGGTGATAAGTTGCTGATTGACGGACTGTTTGTTAATGGCACGGTAAAAGTGGTGAAACGGGGGGCAGGGTTGATTAGTCGTTTACAGACCGGCTACCTGTACCACTACGCATTTTCTATGGTGCTGGGTATCGCGTTAATGGTGGCGTGGATTCTTTTTGCATATTCTTCGTGAAGGTTAAAGTGTTGACTGTCATAACCCGTTGTGAAATCTGCCGGAGGACATGTTGATGTCTGACTGGCCAATACTGAGTTTTCTGATCTGGCTGCCGATTTTGGGTGGCATCGCTGTGCTGATGCTGGGTGACCGTGCGGGTGCCAGAGAAGGTGCGCTGGTGTTTGCCGTGCTGACCTTTCTGTCTAGCCTGGTGTTGCTGGGTTATGATTCTGCGGAAGGCGAGATGGCGTACAAACAGAGTATTCCGTGGGTTAATGCGTTTGGTATTAAAATTAACTACATGGTGGGGGTAGATGGTATATCAATCCCTTTGATACTGCTGAATACCTTTACCACAGTGATCGTGGTGCTGGCAGGCTGGGAAGTCATTCAGTACAAAGTGGCTCAATACATGGCGGCCTTCCTGATTATGGAAGGGATCGTTAATGGTGTATTTGCCGCTATGGACAGCATGTTGTTTTATATCTTTTTTGAAGCCATGCTGATTCCAATGTTTCTGATTATTGGTGTGTGGGGTGGGCCTAACCGGATCTATGCCACGATTAAGTTCTTTCTGTACACCTTCCTGGGTTCGGTATTCTTATTAATCAGCCTGATTTATCTGTATTCAAAAAGTAATAGTTTCACGTTGACTGACTTGTACGCGCTGGAGCTGCCTGTAGAAGCTCAGATGCTGGTCTTTTTCTCATTTCTACTAGCCTTTGGCGTCAAGATCCCAATGTGGCCGGTGCATACCTGGTTGCCGGATGCGCATGTTGAAGCACCTACTGGTGGTTCGGTGATCCTGGCTGCTATCACGCTGAAAGTCGGTGGTTATGCTTTTCTGAGAATTGCCTTGCCGATTGTGAATGATGCGGCGCTTCAAATGGATTGGCTGGTGATTGGTCTGTCGTTGTTTGCGGTGATCTATATTGGTTTTGTCGCCTTGGTGCAGGACGATATGAAAAAGCTGGTGGCTTATTCATCGATTGCACACATGGGTTTCGTCACGCTGGGTCTTTTTCTGGTTTTCCGGCTGCAGGCTACCTATCTGGGTGGTGATGGTTCTACCGGTGCGGTGATGGCGTTGCAAGGCAGCATGGTGCAGATGGTGTCCCACGGTTTTATTTCTGCCGCAATGTTTCTGTGTATTGGTGTGTTATATGACCGCATGCACACGCGGGAGATCAAAGCTTATGGGGGGGTTGCCAGCCGTATGCCGTGGTTTGCGGCATTTTTTGTCTTGTTTGCGATGGCGAACGCCGGTTTACCCGGAACTTCAGGTTTTGTGGGCGAGTTTCTGGTTATTCTGGCCACGGCTAAGGCAAATATCTGGATTGCCGGTTTGGCTGGCCTGACGTTGATTATTGGTGCAGCTTATACCTTGTGGCTGGTTCGAAGGGTGTTGTACGGCAAAGTGACCAGTAGTGAGGTTGATCAATTACAAGACCTTAACCGGCGTGAGTTCATGATTCTGAGTACTCTTGCTATTGCGGTGTTGTGGTTAGGGCTATGGCCACACCCGCTGACTAATATGATGGAAGCTTCAGTGGCGAAGCTGTTGGAAGTGATTGCGCCATTGAGTGAGATTGGCGCGAAAGGGGCTGTGAAATGAACTTTGATATGTCAGCTTTTGCCATCGCTTCGCCCGAAGTCTTTTTATTAGCAGCTTTATGCACAGTGTTATTAATGGATCTGTGGGTCGCGAAAGGTGCGCCATTAATTACTTATCTGGCGACACAGTTGGCTTTGTGGACAACCGCTTTGCTGGTTCTGGGAAGAGCTTTTAACAGCGATAGAGCCTTTACAGGCCTTGGTGGTATGTACATTGTTGATGGTTTGGGGGATATTTTAAAAATCAGTATTTTGCTGATCTCCAGCCTAGCGTTTGCTTATTCCCGAAAATACCTGCGCGAACAGAATATGTGGCGTGGTGAGTTTTTTGTACTCGGCATGGCCGCTATTCTGGGCATGCTGATTATGGTGTCCGGCTATAACTTGTTGGTGTTGTATCTGGGGCTGGAATTACTGGCTTTGTCGATGTATGCCCTGGTGGCTATGCAGCGTGATAACAGCCGGGCGTCAGAAGCGGCGATGAAATACTTTGTGCTGGGTGCGATTGCATCCGGTTTGTTGTTGTATGGCATTTCTATGTTATATGGGATGAGTGGCAGTTTGAATATTCTTGACCTGAAAGCCTATTTTCAGGCACAGGCAGGACTGCATACCAATATTCTATTCCTGTTCTCGATGACATTTATTGTGGCGGGCATTGCCTTTAAGTTTGGTGCAGTGCCGTTCCATATGTGGGTGCCTGATGTTTATCAGGGAGCACCTAC
>CALHAO010000399.1 GCA_937931765.1 uncultured Thiotrichaceae bacterium | reverse complement strand
CAGTGCGACCGGTCGTAGTATCCACATCGGAATCAGCCGTATCATCAGCCCCGGCATCTTTAGGCCCGAACTCATAACCCGCAGGTTTAATCACTTCAACGCGATAATCACCAGCGACCAAACTACCGAAGTTATAGTAACCGTCGTTATCGGTACGCATGGTTTGCAGCTGATTGCCGTCACCATCCAATAAGTTAACAGTAACGTTAGACAGACCCACTTCGCTCGGATCTTGCAAGCCATTGTTATCGCTGTCAATCCACACCATGTTACCGATGCTCGATAACGGTGAGTTCAGGCCAATGTCCAAGGTCAGGTTGGAGAAATCATCCCCCGTCGGGTCAGTAATGGGTAAGACATTATCGCCCATTGGCTCATTACCCGATGGCACGCCACCCGGAGGTGGTGGGTTTGCTGACAATACCAGCGTATCGGTGCGAACACCCACTGCGGTCACCGTGGTTTCGGTATAGCCATGTTGATCCAGATGCTCGTTCTGATCACCATCTTCAGTACCTGTCCCAGTCGGTGGTGCAATACCCCAGTCATGCAGTTTACCGTCAGGCTGAAATTCAGTAGCCGGAATACGGATATAGTAGCTACCAGATGCTAAAGGCTCAAACAAATAGCGACCAGGGCCTACGCCGCCGGTGGTTGTCTCAGTCACTTTAGCTTCAGAACCATCATCTTCAACTTTGTATAACTCAACAACAACGCCATCTGGTACCGTACCGTCAATACCTGCATCGTATTTGCCATTACCATTCACATCAGCAAACACCAAATCACCAATCGAGTAGGCGGCGATTTGTACAGAGACATTATTGGAACGCAGGTGTTGCTCAGGCGGCAATGAAGTCGAATCAAAGGCAAAACGATTGGTATAAATATCACCCGGCAGATTGGCATCAGCACTGTTTGGATCAACAGTATCACCAGCCTGCAGTGTAAATGATGCTTTCATACCCTGACGTGGATCACCATCTTTTTCAAGGTCATAGTTTGAAACAAACTTTAACGCCGTGACTGCAGCGAAATTCGCCGGACAACTACCAGTGCCAAAATCAGCTTCCAAACACCAGGTGGTAGTACCTTCAACAGCATTCGTATCAGGATCGAAATTGATTGTTTCAGGTGCATCAGCACTGTAATGCCAAACACCCAGCTCAGCATGCGGATCACCGACACCGGGTACTGAGTCATCTAACCAAGCAGTCGTCGGAGCACCTAGTAGTTCCAGTTTGCCATGAAAGTCGGATTCCGGCGTTCTGGGAGAAAGTGCATCAGGGCCGTCACCATTACCCGAAGTAAAGGGTAAAACATCTATAATGGTGGGGGGGTTAATACCAAAAGACGGAGCGAAGTTCGCCCATCTTAAAGTATAGACCTGATCATCATTCATATCATCAAGAGGCATATCTACTTCTTTAGATACCTGGATAGAACCGATTTGCTCTAACTTAATGGTATGGGTATCAGAACGAACTGCCAGAGATGAAATAATATTATCAGCACGGATTTCTGAATAGTTAACCACCGACGTTCCATGCAAAGCTAGCGGATCAGTGTCTGTACAGAAAATACGCGGTGCAATAGGTGTATTAGCCGTTACATCACCCAAATTCCATGACAAACGTGTGTAACCCGGCGCAGGATTACCGTTCTTATCAGTATTGTACTCAACAAGATTAGGCGGGGTGCCATCAGCTAACGCGGCAGTACAGGTGCCATTATAAGTTGCTTCAGGTGGTAAAACATCAATGATCCGTAAGTTTTCGGCATCAGAAGGCTCAGCCAAAGTAGATTGTACTGAGGAAACCAGCTTCCATACAATTTGCCCACCCGCCAACGTACTCGCGGTCGTTCCGGGGCCAGCCTCTGGAGTGACAGATTCTGAATTCAGTCGTGCCTGAATGCGCGTCAAAGTAACACGATCACCATCAACACTACCCGTTTCAGGCGATGGCGTATAAGCCCGTGCCGTCCAATTTGGTGCATAAGTATCACTACGGGTGCTACCAAAGTTGGCCAGCACCGTACCCACAGGAATCACTTCCCCGTCATGTGGCCCACCTTTGAACGTATCACGTGACTGAAGCGGTATACCGAAACGTATCTCGTGACCTGGTTCAAATAGCACACCTGCAGCTTTAGCAGCATCCGTTAAACGGACGCGCACCATATTAACCGCATCAATGCCGCCAGTAACCTGTGTAGGGTCAGCAAACCAACCATCCAAAGAATCAGCATCATCACACCGGGCAGCCTCAGCCTTTGCCCATTCGCCACGGTAACGCCCGGTGGAAATATCGTAATCATTCGTCGCCGGATCATTATCGAAGTCGATCGGATCATCACCTGTTAAATCAGTGCGCCCATATTCGACAATATAATTCGTGTAATCAAAACCGCTGGGAGCATAAGTTCCCACATAAGCATAAGTGCCCGCTGTACCACCAGTATTACCCCGATCTGTCAGGTGTTGTGTCGTGTTATCAAACACATCACAAGCCATCGGGTTTTCGTGGCCTAATGTTCCGTTATTGTAAACCAGTACCCAACCAACATAAGTCTGACCAACTTCCAGCTCACCGTCACCAGCATGGTATGAACCTTGACCATGATAAGCATAGCCAGTCATCGCATCATTTGCATATTTCAGATTACGTTTGCTAAAACTGCCGTTTATAGTCAAGGTCAATGCAGTCGGGCCTAAGCGGTTATTACCACGCAGACCATCGACTAATGCACCATTATAACCCGGCTCCAGATCACCACCATAGTTAGAAACCCCAGAAATACCATCCGGATCAAAATCATTCAGCACACTGGAAATATAAACACTGCCCTGATCATCCATCACGCCATCAGCCATATCAACCGTGCGGAAGGGCACAAAAAGTTGCACACGGTGGTTAGTGGCATAGTATGGCCCAGCACTTAAATCAACGGTGCTATAACCTAAACTAGGGTATTTACTACCCGATAGATTGGCATCGCTTACCGTCACGTTGAAATAAGGTGAAGTTATATCTGTACTGGGATTACCTGCTGCATCTGTGCGCTCAAATACGCAGTTACCAGAATCAACAACATGCATTTCACCTTCTCTGTAAGTGGGGTTATAGGTAGCAGCACCATAAACCTCACCGCCCCACAAACTGGGATTCGGCCTGCACTCAGTAACATAAAATTCTAGTGCATAAGGAGCACCATTTTCAGCAAGCGCTGTCGTGCTGAAAACATCCTGAAACTGATAGGGCTGCTGAATCGCCTCAATACCTGTTTTGCTGGCAGCCGCTAAGCTAATATTTTTATAAACAATGAAACCGCGCTCCGGGCCAAATCCGACATCCATCGTAGCGCGATACCCTGCCTTAAAACCGGCAGTAGGACTCAGTGAATTAACCAGATCATAAGCTGGTTGTGCTGATATTTTAATGGGGCCAACCGGTAAAGAAGTGGCTTCTGTTGCGTTCGGGTCACCGTTGTCATCCAGTGAATACATGCGTTGTGTTGAGGTGTATTCGGTGCCGTTTTGGGAATTACCGGAAACCTTAACCCCAATCGTAATCGATTTTTGCTGACCTTCAGTAAACTCACCCAGGTTACAGGTTAGCGTCCAAGAACCATCACCATTATCTGCAATCGTCGAAACCGGCGTATCACCGCCGCCGCCAATGGGTCTACAAGCGACCGGAATACTATCAAACAACACTTCTGCATCAGGGGAAGGCGTGATGGTCTGCTCCAACACGACATTTTGCAAATTCTCCTGCCCCGGATCATAGCCATCTGCTGTAGCAGACCAGATATGATTCACCACATCCTGTGTCCGCGCAACCTGATTGCTTTCACCGCAATCTTCACCCTCAATATCCTGAGCATTTTCATCAGCACAATTGCCAAAAACGTTAAATGGCTCACTACCATCCAGCGTCCCAGGCCCAAATGGCCCTATACCCAATGTAGGTATGGCATGCGCTTGTGCAAAC
>CALHAO010000398.1 GCA_937931765.1 uncultured Thiotrichaceae bacterium | reverse complement strand
GTCAGGTGAAGGTTCATCATTTGTGCAACCCAGGCTTCTGTACTGGCGGCAGTAACATGCGGAATACCTGCTTCCACATCATAATAATCCCAGGCATTCGGCCCGACACCGGCAGCATTTACGCCCAGCGCTGTCCAGAGTGCCTTGGCATCGTCCAGTTCCCCAAAAATCTCAAAGCGGGGCACGGGTGCTGGTTGGCGAATAATGGTGAGGCTGTTCGACTGGACTACATCCATAGGTTTCATCGGTATTGTGCCAATAATATCAGCGAGCCGTTCTTCACCGTTCGGATCACTGTAGCCAAAATGCACCAGGCTGTCTGTGGCATCTTCCAGCGAAACCTGAGAGCGCATCACAAACATGCGCAGGCGCTTGAGTACTGGTTCTAATAGGTCATTGGACAGTGATAAGTAGTAAGTGCCCTGGCGTAAAGCTATCTGGAATGTGCTAATCGCACGGCCTTTGGGCGAGCTGTAAGAGCTGAGCTGGGCTTGCGTATCGCTGACCTGCTGGAGATCGTTGCTGAGCTGGCCTTGCAGGAATGCTTCGGCATCGCTGCCATTGGCACTGATCACACCGATATGTGATAGATCGCAAAGAATAGCACCCTGAGGCGGAATGCGGCGTTCCCTGTCCGGGTTGCCAAAGTGAAGTAGGGTGTTTTCGTCGAATTCTGCGCCGCGATCGGCAAGAAATTGTTTCCAGTCCGGTTTCATCAGGAGGTTTCCTTTAATTCATATCTGAAGGGAAAAGTGGCCGGAATAACAGGGTATGCCTGTGTTATTCCAGCCACTGATGAGTCCGGGAAGTATTAGCTATCAGACTTCTTTTCTTCCCCGGCTTCTTCTTTGTCTTCTTTTTCGTCTGTCTTTGGTGCTTCAGCTGCTTTCTCTTTCATCAGCACTTTAACATCAGCATCAGCCCGCAGTTTTTCCATGTATTTCAACATTTCCGTTTGCTCAAGCTGGCGCTTCAACTGTGGCTTCATGCTGTCTAGCTCAGGCAGCTTTACATCGCGCTGTTCTTCCAGCTTGATAACGTGCCAGCCAAATTGTGTTTCTACTGGTGCAGGGCTAACGTCGCCTGCTTTCATCGCTACCACTGCTTCAGAAAAAGGTTTAACCATACTTTGTGGTTTGAACCAGCCTAAATCGCCGCCTTTCGGGCCTGATGGGCCAGTTGACTTTTCTTTTGCCAGCTCCGCAAAGTCTTTGCCATCGGCCAGTTCTTTGACCAGCGCTTTGCCTTCTTCTTCTGTTTTTACCAGAATGTGGCGGGCTTTATATTCAGTTTTTGGCATGTCCTTAATACGTTCATCGTAGACAGCTTTGATGTCTTCATCAGAGATTTCTAAGGAGCCTGCTTTTTCCTGCATCCAGGTATTAAGGATCAGTTTATCAGCAAAGTTCTCAACCTTGGCCTTAACGTCTTCGCGTTCACCCAAACCTGATTTTTTAGCTTCCTGTCGCGCAATTTCGGTAGCGATCAGATCGTCTAGCAGTGCTTTTTCATCTATTTGTGCACCAGGACGGGAGCGCTTAGCCATTTCGATAACAGCATCCAGTGTGCCACGCTTGAGGTCGGTGCCATTAACAATAGCAACGAGTTCATCAGCAGCTTCCGCTTTCTTGTCTTCAGCCATAACAGGAAAAGCAAGAGATAGCCCGATTAAACTGCTTGCGATTAGTGAGTTAGTTTTGTTTCGCATTATTATTTCCTTCAAGGTAAAACTTTTTTAAATGGTTTAACACTGACAGTTTTATAGACGCCAGCGTCCAAATAGGGATCAGCTTCCGCCCATTGTTGTGCGGTTTGTAATGAATCAAACTCTGCAATAATGACGCTGCCACTGAATCCGGCGCTGCCCGGATCTGCGGAGTCGGCCAATGGATTCGGGCCTGCAACGATCAGCTTACCCTCATCCCGCAGCTTGTGCAGGCGATCTAAATGAGCTGGTCGTGCCCCTAGTCTTTTGTCCAGACTATCTTCAACGTCTTCAGCCACGATAGTATAAAGCATGGTTATTTACCCTCTGATGTAGTCATCCAATAATCTACTATTTGTCTGCCCCAAGGCGCATTCAAACACAATATGGTGTTTGCTGGTAATGAAAACAAGTTTATTCGCTGTATTTCTTAATCTTAACCTGTAAAATCGCGTATTTTAGTATGATAGAAAGCGAATGAGTCAGTATTTTGAAGTACATCCGGATAACCCGCAAAAACGGTTATTAAAGCAGGCCGTACAGATTATCCGTGATGGTGGCGTTGTCGTCTACCCGACTGACTCCAGCTATGCCATCGGTTGCCATTTGGGCGATAAGTCCGCTATGGAGCGCATTCACCGCATCCGCCGCTTGGATAAAAACCATAATTTCACGCTGGTTTGTCGGGACTTAGGAGAAATTGCAACCTATGCACAGGTTGATAATATTAACTACCGCCTGATGAAGTCCTTAACGCCGGGGCCGTACACCTTTATTCTTAAAGCCACCCGGGAAGTTCCCCGTCGCTTACAGAACCCAAAGCGTAAAACCATCGGGCTACGTATACCTGATAATGTGATTGCTCAGGAGTTTCTGGGCGAGCTGAACGAGCCGATCATGTCCAGTACCCTCATTATGCCAGGTGAGGATTTGCCATTGACTGACCCCTATCAGATACGTCTGTACCTGGAGCATGAAGTGGATCTGATCATTGATGGTGGCTTTTCAGGGTATCAACCGAGCACAGTCGTTGATTTAATGGGTGACCGGCCAGAGATATTACGTGAGGGCAGTGGCTCGATTGATTGGTTGATGGAACACTAATATGAATATGGATATTGAGCGAATTATTTTTCTGATAGCAGCGGGTGCTATCCCGGTTTTATTTGCGATTACCTTGCATGAAGTTGCTCATGGCTGGGTGGCTAACAAGCTGGGTGACAGTACGTCTAAAATGTTGGGTCGCCTGACCATTAACCCGATTAAGCATATTGATCCGATTGGTACCATTGCCTTGCCTATTGGTATGGTAGTGATGTCGTTGGCGACAATAGGTACGCCTATGGCCTTTGGTTGGGCAAAACCCATCCCGGTTAACACCCGTAATCTTAAACAGCCGCGCCGTGATATGGCCATTGTCGCTATTGCCGGGCCGTTGTCTAATCTGATCATGGCTGTCTTCTGGACATTGGTAATGATTATTACCATGAATGTGATTAGTGATGAAGGCATAGCCCGTGGGTTTTATACGATGTCTCAGATTGGCGTAGTGTTTAATCTGATTCTGATGGTGTTGAATCTATTGCCGTTACCACCATTGGATGGTGGGCGGGTGCTGGCTGGGCTGGTGCCAAGATCGACGGCGGATATGCTTGATCGGATTGAGCCTTATGGTTTTATGATCCTGATCGCACTACTGTTTCTGGGGGTGCTGGATCAGGTGATCGGGCCGGTTATCGGGGCTTTTTATAGCCTGTTAATGGGGCTGGTGTTTTAAGTTGGTATTATTCATGACTGTTAGACTGGTTTACAATAATGTTATTTAATTTTTTATTTATTAGAGAGTAGGAATATCAAGTGAGTACAACGCCGTCGCAAAATCAGCGTGTCGTTTCGGGTATGCGTCCGACCGGTAAATTACATCTTGGCCATTATCATGGTGTGTTGAAAAACTGGGTGGACATGCAAATGAACCACGAATGTTTTTTCTTCGTGGCGGACTGGCATGCCCTGACTACTCACTATGCAACACCGGATGGTATTTCCAAGCATGTTGAGGATATGACTATTGACTGGCTGGCTGCCGGGATTAGTCCGAGTTCTGCCACCGTTTTTGTGCAGTCTCATGTGCCGGAACATGCTGAATTACATTTGTTATTGTCGATGATCACGCCACTGGGTTGGTTGGAGCGCGTTCCGACCTACAAAGATCAGCAGGAAAAGCTCAAGGAAATGGACCTGTCGACTTATGGTTTTCTGGGTTATCCCTTGCTGCAGTCTGCTGACATCCTTATGTATAAGGCGGATATGGTGCCGGTGGGTGAAGATCAGGTGCCACATATTGAGTTGACGCGGGAAGTAGCTCGCCGTTTTAACCACCTTTATGGACGTGAACCGGGCTTTGAAGATAAAGCTGAGGCGGCGGCAACTAAGATGGGTAAAAAATCTGCTCGCCTGTACCGTGAATTACGCAAGCAGTTCCAGGAAAAGGGTGATCAGGAAGCGCTGGAAAAAGCTCAGGCTATGCTGGAAGCGCAACAAAATATCTCTCTTGGCGACCGTGAGCGCTTGTTTGGCTATCTGGAAGGTGCTGGGAAAATTATTCTGCCGGAGCCTCAGGCAGCATTGACGCCCGCTGCAAAAATGCCGGGACTGGATGGGCAGAAAATGTCTAAATCGTATGGGAATACCATTTCTCTGCGTGAAGATCCTAAAGATGTGGAAGCTAAAATCCGCAAGATGCCTACTGATCCGGCGCGCGCCCGCCGTACTGATCCGGGTACACCTGAAAAATGTCCGGTCTGGCAGTTGCATGAAGTTTATTCTAATGATGATGTGCGTAAGTGGGCTGATGAGGGTTGTCGTTCTGCCGGGATTGGCTGTATTGATTGCAAGCAGCCGGTGATTGAGGCGGTAACAGCGGAGTTAGCACCGATTCAGGAACGCGCTCGTGAGTATGAAGAAAATCGCCCGTTGGTGCGTAGCATTTTGCATGAAGGTTCCGAATCTGCGCGGCAGGTGGCGCGTGAGACATTGGATGATGTGTTGGAAGCCATGCGCTTCCTGCATCGTGACTAAGGTTTCATGAGCGCTATTCAGCGGGAAATTCCGTTAGCGGTTGTGCGGGGAGAAGAATTATCCGTTCTCCCCGAGGATCTGTATATTCCACCGGATGCGCTTGAGGTCATTCTTGAGGCTTTTGAAGGGCCGCTGGACTTATTGTTGTACCTGATTAAGCGCCAGAATCTGGATATTTGCGATATTCCGATCGCAGCGATTACTGTGCAATACATGACCTATGTCGAGCTGATGAAAGACTTCAAGCTGGATCTGGCGGCAGAATACCTGGTGATGGC
>CALHAO010000397.1 GCA_937931765.1 uncultured Thiotrichaceae bacterium | reverse complement strand
CCGACAAGCTTTGTTGTTTTTACTATTTGCTTCGTCTTGGTACACATACTACTGAAGGTAGTTGTCCCAAAGCTGAACAGCTATGATTTTATTTGGAGAAGGCGTTTAGCAGGGGAGGCGTTAATTATTTCCCCCTCCTCCTCATAAACTTTTAGGTATTGCGCAATTCCCGCCTGAGCATTTTACCTACCGCAGACTTGGGTACTACATCAATGAAAGCCACTGATTTGGGCACTTTGTAAGGCGTGAGATATTCCCGGCAGTGGGCAATTATATCGGCTTCAGTGACCGCACTATCGGCAGCTTTAACGGCAAATAATTTCACGGCCTCACCGGTTTTTTCATCCGGCACACCGATACATGCGCATTCGATAATGCCGTCGCACTTGGCGGCCACCTGTTCAACATCGTTGGGGTAGACGTTGAATCCGGACACGATCACCATGTCTTTTTTACGATCTACAATTTGATAGTTTCCTTCCGCATCAACAATAGCGATGTCTCCGGTGCGGAAGTAGCCGTCAGAGGTGAAAGCATTAGCGGAAACCTCTGGTTGGTTGTAGTAGCCTTTTGTAACCTGTGGCCCTTTGGTCACCAGTTCACCGCGCTCGCCAACTGGCACTTCATTGTCCGCATCATCCAGTAGTTTGATATCGGTGTCCGGGCAGGCTTGCCCGATTTTTCCGGTAAATGTACGCTCACTGGCCAAAGCCAGGATTAAGACCGGTGAGGTTTCTGATAACCCGTAACCCTGAATAAGGGGTAAGCCGGTGATGCTTTGCCATTTATCAGAGGTGGCTTGCAAGGCAGCAGTGCCACCATTGACGCATGCTTTGAGGTTTGAAAAATCGACATTCACGAAGTCAGGGTGCGTCATCAAACCTGCATAAAGTGTGTTTACACCGGTGATAACCGTAAAACGACTGTCCTTGATTGAGGCTACAAACCCACCCATGTCGCGTGGGTTAGTAATGAGTACATTATGCGCTCCACAGCCCGCATAAATCAGGAAGTTTACGGTAAGTGCGAAGATATGATACATCGGGATGGCAGTTACAATGACTTCTTCGGCTTCGCGCGTGACATCATGAAATACTTCGTAGGTTTGGGCGGCGTTGGACAATATGTTGCCATGAGTAAGCATCGCGCCTTTGGATGGCCCGGTTGTACCGCCGGTATATTGTAAAAAAGCCAGGTCATCGCGACTGATCGCAACGGGTCGGAATTCAAGCTCAGCACCGGTTGTTAGTGCATCTGAGAAACGCACAAAATCAGTGATAGCCGGGTCGGCGGCAGGAGATGGTATGTCCATTGTTGTGCCATCACCTAAATTGACTACGATCACCCGTTTTATCGGACATTTATCTTTAATGGCCGCAAAAGATGCACTGCTGCCACCAAAAACAATTAGTGTTTCGGCATCTGAGTCATTGAGCTGATGTTCTAATTCTGACGGGGTATATTGCGGATTGATGTTGACCTGTATGGCACCAGATTTGAGAATGCCCAGTGTGGCAATGGGGAAGGCAGGTATGTTGGGTGTCATTAGTGCCACCCGGTCACCTTTCTTTATCCCTACACTTTGCAAATAGGCCGCGAAAGCTTCTCCCTGTTGAGCAAACTCCGAATAACCCAGTTGCATGGGGCCACAGGAAAAGGCATTTTTGCCAGCATACAGCTCGGCTGATTCTTCCAGAAACTGTCCGATTGATGTGGCATGATGGCTGCGCTCTAGTGGGGTCGGCATAGTATTCTTCTCCTGGAAATTCATGTGAATCAATCTATTAAACGCTTAAAGCGTCTCGTTGTCTATGCTTGAGTCGTCGCGATCAGACAAGCAGTTAAGCCAGCTTATTTCCCTGAAGGCATGGTTTGATGGTGGTCATTAACCTTGAGGTTGAGTTTTCTATTAATCTTAGTTTAGATTTTGGGAATAGCAGCGAGTTAGGTAAAGAAATGAACAAATTAAACGAAGCTGATATTAGCCGAGTTATTGAAATGGCCTGGGAAGATCGCACGCCATTTGAGGCCATTGCTATCCAGTTCCAGTTAAATGAGAGTCAGGTGATTCGCCTGATGCGTAAGCAGATGAAGGCCTCCAGTTTCAGGATGTGGCGGCAACGGGTGAGCGGCAGGAAAACTAAGCATATTGCTCAGCGTGGTTTTACTGTTGGGCGTTTCGTTTGTCCTACGCAGCGTTTACGTTAGGCACCTCTGTCTAAAAACTTACCCCTGTTCTGTGATGATATTGGCATACGGCATGTATTCACCAGTACGGATGGCGGTTTTATCACGTCTGTTTCACGTAGCGTTGACGTTAGGTGCCGTATTCTGTTTGTAACAGGAGAATTATCATGTTTAAACAGTTCGCATATTTTACCACTGCATTAGTATTGTCGTGCAGTCAGCTTGCCCACGCAAATGTCGCCGTTAACTTTGTCGAAAGTGCGCCCAAAGACCGCTTTGTGATTGAGAATGTGGGTGGGTGTGGCTTAGACAATGTAACGGTGGGCATTGACCTTAGTCAGAGTGCAGGTCGGTTGATTTTTGATACTACCGCGTCTGGTGCGGGTGTCGAAGTTTTTCAGCCCTTTGAAGTTAGTGCAGGCGACCTGAAGCTGGTTTCTTCCGTCGATGTCAAAGACGGTGATACCAGTTTGTCCATCAATATCACCAGTATCCAGCCCGGTAAATCAGTGAGTTTCACCATTGATGTCGATGATACGCTGACTAGTAGTGAGCTGGGTAAAATTCGTGTCACTGGTGCTGAAATTGAAAATGCTCAGGTGAGTTTACGATTAGGTG
>CALHAO010000396.1 GCA_937931765.1 uncultured Thiotrichaceae bacterium | reverse complement strand
GGCGTGATGCCTGCACTGGTGCGCAACTGGTTTGATGATCAGTTACCGGGCGTGAAGTTGAGTGATGTTGCGCCTGTGCTGGGTGCCATGCGCATGATTAAATCGCCGGAAGAAATCGAAGTCATGCACCAGGCGGGCGCTATTGCCGGAGCGATGATGGAAGCGGCGGAAGGCGCGTTGTCCGCTGGTGCACCGGAATATGAAGCAGCACTGGCGGTGATTAATGCCGGTACGCGCAAGGCAGCCGGTTTCCTCACTGACAAGGGTTGGGAGGCGTTTATCTCACCGATGATTCATAACTTACAGATCATGCAATCCGGGCGTGATACTTCAATGGTTCACCGCCGCGCCAGTGTTAAGGCACTGGAAATCGGTGATCCGGTGTATTTCTGTTTCTGCAATATGGCGCAATTCAAACAATACAAACTCGGCTTTGATCGCATGTTTTTTGTCAACGAAATCTCAGACGCAGCTGCCAAAGTACAACAGGCGGCTATCGACGCACAACAGGCCGCCATTGCAGCCATTCGCCCCGGTGTCACGGCGGAGTCGGTGGCTGAAGCGGCCAATGAAATTTATCGCGAACGGGGTTATGAAACCGGTTACCGCACCGGCCGTTCGATTGGCATGTCTTACCTTGAATCGCCGGAACTGAAAACGGGCGATAAAACCATCCTGCAACCGGGCATGACGTTTGCGGTGGATGGTGGTATTTCGGTGGATGGCGAGTTAGGTGGACGGATTGGTGACTCTATTGTGGTCACTGAAACCGGTGCTGATTACCTGACGAATTATCCGCGTAAAATTCTGATCGCCAGTTAATAGGTGGCTTCATGAAAGCAGGTATTTTTCAATGTGCAGGCGGCGGCCTGACACCTGAGCAACGGCTGGAAAAGCTGGCGCTGAATTTAGAACAACAGGCGCTTGATTTGCTAGTGTGCCCTGAACTGTTTACGTCGGGTTATGCGGTGGGTGATGATTTGTTGAAGCTGGCTGAAACCGTAGACGGCAGCTTTGCATGGCGTATCAGCCAACTGGCACAACAGCACTCCACCGCGATTGTGTACGGCTACCCCGAACGGCATGCTGACACATTGTATAACTCAGCAGCCTGCATCGGTGCTGATGGTAAATTGCTGGCTAACCACCGCAAATTGATGTTGCCGCCGGGTTTTGAGGAGGATTATTTTACTGCCGGATCAACACCGACGCTATTTGAATTCGGCGGTCTGCGTTGTGCGATATTGATTTGTTACGATGCGGAATACCCTGAAGCGGTGCGGGCTATGGCACTAGCGGGGGCTCAGGTGGTTATTGTGCCGACGGCGCTGTCGGACAGTTGGCCGGTGGTAGCGCGGCGGGTTATGCCAGCACGGGCATTTGAAAACGGGGTTTGGTTGTTGTACGCCAATCATTCCGGTGTGGAGGGCGCGGTGTCTTATCTGGGGGAGAGTTGTATTGTTGAGCCGAATGGTCAGGATGTGGCGCGGGCTGGTGCGGGGGAAGGCTTGATTACTGCACGGATTGATGCTGAGCAAGTGGTGGCTTGTCAGGATCGCTTGCCTTATTTGCGGGGCGTGGCGGGGCTGGTGGGCAAGTTAAACGCTTAATGAAATGAAATCACAACCGCCACCTTTCCTACTCCGCCGCTGACTGTCCGCACCGTTACAGGGGAAGGCCAACTGGCAGGCTAGAGTTCTATTGACCAAAAACAAGCCGCAAGCCAATGTCGTCGCAGCAATAATTCAGCGCGTAAGCGTTACGGGTGGAGGAAAGCATGAGCCTGGCATGCAATCGTGATTCTCATCGGTTTTTCGCGCGATGTTGCATCGCCATATTGCTCAATTCTTCCAGTTCTTTGTTTTGCCAGAGATCATTCTGCCATTCTGTATAATCAAATGGTTCACGCAGGATCAGGCTAATAAAACGTTCAGCCTGCACTTCGCCCAACACTGAAATCAATGCTTTGATACCACGCTGGCGAATTTCTGTATCAGTGATAGCTGCCATGATCTGGCTCCTTGATATAATCGGTTGGATTCAATGCGGCAATCATATTAATAGAGTGCAGCTTTTTCAGTAACTTGTCATCTGTGCTTAGAAAATAATCCGCACCACCTGTAATGGCGCAAGCAACATGCAGAGCATCTTTTGTTTTGATACCGTGATTGAGAAATTGTTTCGCCACCGCTAATAATTCAGGTGTTTCATCAACATCGTGCATCGATAACTTTCTCCACAGCTGGATTGCATGGCGGCGATCTGAAAATGGATTTTGTGCATTTTCAAAGTCCAGCATATACGACCAGATCAGTTGTAAGCGGCCTTCCCTGATTTGCTGCTGGATATGTAGTTTTGCCTCAGCCTCGACACGAATACGAATGTGGCTCTGATCATCGAATGGACGATTGAACATACAGTTATCAAGATAAAGTACATGCTGGTTGTTATTGCTCATTGGGTTTTTGTTCTTGTAGCCGGGAACGACAATGTAGCAGGGGCAACATGGGTAGTCTTTCTGGTCATCACAGGCTCCTCACTGTATTTATTTGAAATAAATAGTATACACAAATGATCCATGGCTGACTCAGACAACCTCGCACACCATCACCAATAACTGATGCATAAAAATAGAACTTATCAGGAGATTAGGTTACATCAAATCGCTACAATATACTGTGATGTATAAACAAAAACTGGGAGTTGCCTGGTTTGCCACTAACGAACAAGAGAAATACTGATGTTCCTGATTGATACGCCAAATCCTAAATTCTCCCTGAGAATAGCTACTCCCGAAGACGCAGCACTGGTGGTTAGCTTCATGAAGAAACTTGGTACTTACCAGAAAATGGCTGATGAAATCACCGCTACTCCGGAGCGTATAAAACGATTGCTTACGCTGGGGTTAGGTGAAGCTGTATTTGGTATTTATGACGGCGAAACGGTGGGTTTTGCTTATTTCCATGAGAAGAGTTCAGCTTTTTCGGGGCGCTCAGGCTTGTACATCGATGCCTTTTTAATTGATGACACAATGCGCGGTAAAGGTTTGGGCAAGATCATGATGCAGTTTTTGTCCAGTCATGCCATTGAGCGTGGCGGTGAAATGCTTGAATGGGGTTGTCTGGACTGGAACGATTCTGCTATCGAGTTTTATCAGAAGCTGGGTTCTTACTGCCTGGACGATATGCGGATATATCGTCTGTCTCCCGAAGATTTGAAGACAAACGCGATGGCGTTCAAACCCTCCGATGCGTGATTAACCAGAAGCAGTACAACATCAATATTTCCGATATTGCCAGCCAAAACCTATGACATACCTACCACCTACTATAGAAATGTTTCCTGATAATACCTGTTGCTACTGGAAATTTCCTCCAGATTGCTCAAAAGTTTAACCACAAGCTTATGGTTGGTGGTGTCAGTGATGTTTGCCCTGTGGGCTTAAAAATCTGCTTCAGGAGGTACTGCCGGTTAGGGTATTAGAGGTTATACTACGGAACTGTTTAGTCCATCGCCAAACTTACCAAAACAGGCAGAGAACCATGACACAACTTCCGGAAAAACAGATTTTTGACATACTCAACGGCATTAACCGGTCAACTGATTTTTATGCCACTCAAAACAGCAAAGCATTTTTCCCACAATTGCAGATCGAGGGTTTGGGCGAACTTGCCCTGCCGCTGTGTGAGGCGCAGGCGGAGCAGTTAATTAAGCTATGTGCCAAAGCGCCCTACGGCAAGGGAACACAGACGCTGGTTGATGAGAATGTGCGTAAGGTCTGGGAGTTGGATAACAGTAAAATTTCCAGCGGGAACCCAGCCTGGCAACTCTTCATCAACGAGATCGTGTGTAATTATGAAGATATACTGGACTTACAGGGGCAAAACCTGATTGCGCGTCCCTATAAATTATTGCTGTACGAAGCAGGGTCATTTTTCCTCAGGCATCAGGATTCAGAAAAAGAAGACGGTATGGTGGCGACGATGGCTATTACTTTGCCATCTGCACATGAGGGCGGAGAGTTGACGATTACCCATCGTAACCAGTCCGTTACTATTGATTTCAGTACGGAGGCAAAGCGTTATAATTTTCAGTCCGTATTGTTCTATGCAGACTGCCAGCATGAAATTGCACCGCTCAAATCCGGGTATCGGCTGGTGTTAACCTACAATGTTTGCCTGCAAGGTGCGCGCGGACTCAGCTCGCCGGATTTTGGCGGACAGGAACAGGCGCTGGCCACTTTGCTTGCCAATTGGAAGCAAAACCTCACTGCTGAAGATACTAAGTACCAGCTGATCAGTCTTGATCATCAATACAGTGACTATGGGTTTTCGCTGGATACGCTTAAGGGTGTTGACCGGAGCCGTGCCGATGCGTTGCTTCATGCGGCTGGTCAGGCTGGCTGTGAGGCTTATATCTGCCTGCTCGAAACCTATGAATTGTTTCAGGCCTGGGATGAGGATGATCTTGATGAGTTTATTGAAGGTCATACAACACTCGACCATTTTATTGATGCATCAGGTCAAGCGGTGGCGCTGTCGATTTCAGACGTCGATGAAGACGCGGTATTGCGTCAGCACACGCTAGACGGCGAAGTGGCGATTGAGCAGGATTACGAAGGTTACACCGGTAATGCAGGCAATACATTAGAACGCTGGTATCGCTATGCCGCCGTTATTCTCTGGCCACGGGAATGTCATCTGGAGATGCTCGCCTACAATAGCACCCAGGCAGCCATCGATTACCTGAAAACATCAGATGGCCGTCAGGATGCCGGTTTCAGCGAAGAGTTACACAGCCTGATGCTGATGGCTGATAACGGGAAGTGTCGCCCGAATGATAAGCACTTTGAGCTGTTGGATCTGATACTCAAAGCAGGTGACCCGGAGCTGGCAAAAATATACTGCCGCCGTTTTCTACTGGCTCAGGACAACCTGCCAGCAGCAGGAAAAACCCAGACACTGTTTACGCTTAGCGGCTGGGAAGACCTGCAACAAACGATTGACCTTGAAGCTGTTGAGGTTCAAATGCGTTTGCTGAAAATATTGAATAATATTGATACCTCCAAACTCTGGAACCAGCATCCTGCCCTGACCCAACTACTCTATGCCACCATTGCAAAAAACAGTAATAGTACTGGCTGGCGCTCGAATGCAATCGAGAGTTTTAAACTGATATTCCCCCTTTGCCTCGAACTGGCAACGGAGCAATGTGTTAAAGCATTAGGGGTGTTTCTGCATCAACAGAGTAAGCGCCTGAATGCAGTAAGGGACATCCTGCCTTATGCGGAAGAACAGCACAGCAATAGGGCGAATGCCACAAACGCACGCATTTTTGGCGCTGTAACCCGTTGGCTGGAAACACAACTCAGCGACTACCGGAAACTGACTGAGCAAACGGCTCCTGAACCCGCGCTGGTCGAAGCGATTCCTCAGATGGATTGCGGGTGTGATGACTGCCAGGAAGTACTCGGGTTTATGCGCAGTGATAAAGAAACAACGGAGCTGCCCCGACTTAAAGCAAAATGTGAACATCTTGCTGAGCAAATCCAACGTAATGAAGTGCAGGTTACGGCCAGCATTGACAAGCACTACCGCCCTTGGCACTTCAATATACGCAAACTCGGAGCTGATCAACGTGCAAAAATTATTGCCTACCAAAAAGCGACGGGATTGATGGAAAGACTGGATAAATTGATGTGAGTCGATTTATAGCTGCCAGAGGGTATTACGGGTTCCCCAATGACTGAACGAATTGAAACAGGTCGCCTGAAACTACGGCAATGGAAAACCTCTGACCGAAAGCCTTTCGCTGAGTTAAATGGTGACCCTGAGGTTATGGAGTTGTTTCACCAGACGTTGAAAAAGTAAGCACCTTCACCCTACTTTCAGTACAATATTGGCACATCTCAATAAGATCAGGATCAGCAATGACTCAAAGCTCAGAAGTGTTATCACCCAACCAACTTGAACTCGCCATCGATCAGATAATACAGGCACGTAAATCCGTCAAAGTGCTGGGTGATCCGGATAATATTCCACAGATCCCGGAAAGCTTTTTTGCTGAAGTGCAGGAAGCGATGAAAGTGGCGGATTGGGCACCATTTCACTTTACGGCGGATGACTCACCTTGATCGTGATATGAATTCGCCGGTACCGTGGCGTTTTTATGCGCTGGATCAACAGAACTGTCTGCGCCTGATTGATGCTTTGCTTGAGCATCCTGAAACCAATCTGAGTAAGACTTCGGGCATTCTGCGAATGATTTCAGCCTATGGTGCA
>CALHAO010000395.1 GCA_937931765.1 uncultured Thiotrichaceae bacterium | reverse complement strand
GATCGAAGAGCCGATGGCTGCCGCGATTGGTGCAGGTATTCCGGTAGACGAAGCCATTGGTTCAATGGTACTCGACATTGGTGGTGGTACCTCTGAAGTAGCGATTATGTCATTGCGTGGTATCGTTTATTCGGCTTCTGTACGCATCGGTGGTGATCGTCTGGACGAGGCAATCATCAGTTATGTGCGTCGTAATTACGGCATGTTGATTGGTGAAGCCACCGCAGAGCGCATTAAATGTGAAATCGGCTCAGCTTATCCGGGTAAAGAATTACTGGAAATTGAAGTAAAGGGTCGTAACCTGTCAGAAGGTGTGCCGCGTAGTTTTACATTGACCAGTAATGAAATTCTGGAAGCACTGCAGGAACCGTTATTTGGTATTGTTAGTGCAGTGAAAACGGCACTAGAGCAGACTCCACCTGAGTTAGGTGCGGATGTTGCTGAGCGCGGTATTGTGTTGACCGGTGGTGGTGCGTTATTACGTGACCTGGATCGCTTGCTGATGGAAGAAACAGGTATTCCTGTGGTTATCGCTGATGATCCTCTGACCTGTGTGGCACGTGGTGGTGGCAGAATTCTGGAAATGCTCGAAGCAGAAGGCGACGCTTTTCTGGCAACAGACTAAACTATAGTTACAGATTCGATATTTCGATATAAATACTAAAAATTTCTGAGTTCCGGGCGCATGGGTCATCCTGTGCGCCTGAGTGTGACTTATACAAAGCTTGGAGGCGGCTATTTACGATGTAGATCATCACGCAACACCGGGGCTGTTTATCCGTTTTGTTGTGCTCATGTTAATTGCCCTGACGCTGATGTTTGTTGAGCATCGTAGTCCGTCAAATACGCTGCCCGTGCGTACTCTGTTTTCAATTATTGGCTATCCTCTGCAATTGGCGGTGGATGCGCCGTTCCGTGCCTATAATGTAACGGAAGGTTTTTTTGCCGACCAAACCCGGGTTTCCAAACAAAATGCAGAGCTTGAAGCGCGGCTGCTGGAAATTAAGGCTGACTACCGCAATATGCAAATTATTAAACAGCAGAATGAACGCCTTAGGTCATTATTGAAAATTTCTAAACGTCCTGATTTCTCATTTACGATGGCTGAGATTCTCTCGGCTTCGGATTATCGTGGGCAGAGTGTTGTCACTATCAATAAAGGCACCCGTGATGGTGTTTTTGTGAAGCAGGTGGTGCTCGCTGATGGCGATAAGGCGCAGTCTAAAGGGGGTAATATCTTTGGGCAGGTTATTAGTGTGACCCCGCTTAGTGCACAAGTGATATTAATTACTGACCTGCAGCATGCTATTCCGGTGCGGAATCTGCGTACCAATAAGCGGGCGCTGGCTAGCGGAACGGGTAAGCCGGATGTGCTTGAATTAAAAAGTATTGTGGCTGAAAGTGATGTGCGGGATGGTGATATATTTGTCAGCTCAGGTCTTGATGGCTTATTCCCGGCTGATTTTCAGGTGGCTGAGGTGGTGTCCAACGGTGTGAATTATGTACCGGGTGATCCCTTTGCAAATATAAAGGCCAGACCTTTGATTAATTTTCAGAATACCCGTGAAGTATTGTTGTTGTGGCGTAATGCAGAACCGGAAATAACGCCACCACCCGCTGCTGAGCAGTCAGAAAATACCAATAATGCCACTCCTGAAGCAGAGAATGCTCAAGTGGCTGGAGCTGTACAGTGAATCAGAATATTCCACGCTTTACCGGAGCGGTCTGGCTGACCATGCTGATTGCTGAAATGTTTAATAATTTACCTTTATCCGGTGAGTGGATGGTGTGGAAGCCGGATTGGGTGGCACTGGCTTTATTGCATTGGGCCTTAATACTGCGCCAGGATAGCAGCCTGTTCATGGCTTTTTTCATGGGTTTGCTCACTGATGTTTTATCCGGCTCCCTGTTGGGGCAGTTTGCCCTGGGGTATGTCATGGTGGCCTATATTTCAGTGCGCTTAGGGCTACGTATGACACCGGATGCTTATGTTCAGCAGTTTGCGTTAGTTTTTATTGTTATTGGTTTGTTTATGCTGGTGAATTTGTGGATCAGCGAAATTTTGGGGCAGGCCAGTGGTGGCTTAGCTTACTGGGGGCCATTAATCAGTAGTTTAGTGATTTGGCCGTTTTATCACTGGTTCCTCAGCTATTTTTATACCCCACGTAAAGTCGCCTGATTTGCCGTCCTTCCTTGACTTTTGCTACGGTACCTCCACTTTATACACTTTTATCTAGCCAGTTGTGGTTCAGGAACTTTTCATGAGCGTATCCAAGACCTATGAGAATTCGTATTGTGATGACAATACAATGCCGGATGTTGCCAAACAGTCGCACATACTTCCTCAGGGGACGTTGAACTGGGTCGGCATGAGTGAAATCGAAATGCCGATTTTTATACTGACGCCGGATCAGCGGCAAGTGCAGACCGTGGCGCACGTACAGGCTTATGTGAACCTTGCTGACCCGAACAGTAAGGGCATACACATGTCCCGGCTCTATCTGATGCTGGATGAAATGCTGGGAATGAATGAACTTACCCCGGAGCTATTACGCGATATTGTGACGCAGTTTGTCACCTCGCAAAAAGGTGTGAGTACTTCAGCTTATCTGGAGTGCCGGTTCAATTACTTTGAGCGCCGCCGCTCGCTGAAAAGTGACAATAGTGGCTGGAAAAGCTATCCGGTGAAAGTACTGGCTACGATGCGTGAAGGGCAGTTTGATATGGAGGTCGGTGTGGATGTGGCTTATTCCTCCACCTGTCCGCAATCGGCTGCTTTGGCCCGCCAGTTGATCCAGGATGGATTTCGCGATGCCTTCGGTGAAAACAAGCAACTGGATTCAGAAGAAATATTTCAATGGCTGGGGACAACAGAAGGCATCAGCGCAACGCCACATAGCCAGCGCAGTATCGCACAAGTAAAAGTTAAGCTGACAGAGAAAGCCCGTCATTTGCCATTGACCAACCTGATTGACCAAATCGAAAATACCTTACAGACACCGGTACAGGCAACCGTTAAACGCGAAGATGAGCAGGAATTTGCCCGGCTGAATGCCTCCAACCTGATGTTTTGCGAAGATGCTGCACGACGTTTAAAAGGTGTGTTATCTGAGGATAGTGCAGTGCGTGATTTCTGGATTCGGGTCAATCATATGGAAAGCCTGCATGCTCACGATGCGGTGGCTATTGCGGTAAAAGGTGTAGATGATGGCTACAGAGATGATGCGGGTGAATATATCAGTTGTTGATCTGGTCTATTCCGTAGTGCTTATCGAACCTTCTATCAGTCAAAAAAGGCATTTCTTCGGTTAGCGACTTAAACTACAGGGTATTTCTATTACGTGCTGGTGAGGTTCAATGGCTGATTTTCATCCTATGTTTTCGTATGGCTCTGATGTTGTGGAGCCATGCCCCCGATGCGAAACGCCTGGTGGCTACATCCGGCGCATCCACCGTCCATGGTGGCGGCGTATGGTGTTTTTCTTTTCCCGGGAAAAACGTTATTTGTGCCAGGAGTGTGATCATCGGTTTTATATTCATAGCGAAGATGAATATGAGTAAATAAAATATTCTTGTGCGTAATTTTTTTCGCAGCACTTACACTCATGGCTATAATAATTTTATGAGTGTTAATGATGTCACAAGCTCCACCCAACTTCGTTGAAGAGGTTGATGAATTTACTTTATGTCCGAAATGTGAACTTCCCGGTGGTTATATGCTGCGTATTCCGAGGGGAATGTGGCGGCGCTTATTTTTTCTGAAAAAAAAGCGTTACCTCTGCCAGGAATGTGGCCATCGGTTTTATACTAATGCACCTGTTAAACACTGAGTCTGTGCGAGCCAGATAAATGTTCATCTAAAGTCCGTAATCTTTCTGGTGTGCCAATATCCAGCCACTCCCCTTGATGAAGTTCTCCACTGACCAGGTCGTTGTGCATTGCCCCCCGTAGTAGTGGGGCAAGTGGTTGCTTGCCGTAACTAAGCGTGCTGAATAATTTGGGGTGATAAAATCCCATGCCGCTAAAGGTGTGGCAGCTAAGTATTTTGTCATCAGAAACACGGTTGCCCTGTAGTGCAAAATCACCATCAGGGTTGTGCGCTGGATTGCTTACCAGTACTAAATGAGCGAGGTCATTCTCCTGAAGTGCAACAGGCGTGCAGAGGTGATCACACCAGATGTCACCATTGATTACCAAAAAAGGTTCGTTACCCAGCAGGGGCAATGCTTTAACAATGCCGCCCGCTGTTTCCAGCACACCTTCCTGTTGCTCATCAGAGTAGTGCAGGTTTACGCGCCACTGCTCACCGTTTCCCAATGCTGCCGGAATCTGATCGCCCAGCCAGCCAATATTAATGACAATGTCCCGATAACCGGCTTTGGCTAGCTTTTCAATGTGCCAGACAATGAGTGGCTTGCCGCCAACGGGCAGCAGCGGTTTAGGTGTGTGATCGGTTAGGGGGCGCATCCGTGTGCCATGTCCGGCGGCGAGAATCATTGCTTTCATGTGATGACCTGAGTGTTAGGTGAGCTTGCGTAAATTACGACCCATCGTAAAAAAAGCAAGACTATTTTACGATGGGCCGTAAAATAGTCAGGAGTATTTCATTGATTGAAAAGACAATCCGTCTTTAGTAGCCACTGATTCAGAGATTTCAAAGCCGAAGCGCTGATAGACAGGAACTGCATGTAAAGATGAGCG
>CALHAO010000394.1 GCA_937931765.1 uncultured Thiotrichaceae bacterium | reverse complement strand
GCGATTCTACTGGCAGTTGTATCCTGCCGCCGTGATACTGCACGTACTTCCGGACGGTTGATAAAACTTGATAGTGTCAATTCGTCCAGAAAATTATACAACCGCTCGCTCAGGTCTGACCAAAGTTCGTGCGTCAGGCACTTCTCGCCCCCCAAGCAATCTTCCTTACCTTTGCAGCGAGTCGCATCAATATTCTCATCAACCGCCATTATAATCTGCGCGATGCTGATTTGACTGGCAGGACGCCCCAAACGATAGCCACCGCCCGGACCACGCACCCCTTCAACCAGGTGATGTTTGCGTAACTTTGAAAAAAGCTGCTCCAGGTACGACAACGAAATTCCCTGGCAGTTAGATATATCAGCCAGAGTAACCGGGCCATCGTGATCATGGATTGCCAAATCCATCATTGCCGTAACAGCGTATCTCCCCTTTGTAGAAAGCTTCATGGTAATTCTCCTGCAATCGTACGGGATTAAATTCTTGAGTAATCTACTAGGATATTATAAAAACCTACTAGAACAGTCAAGAATTATTTGAATAACACTACAACTATTTACTGACTGCTCCGGTGAACAATAACTCACCTTTTTCGGGCTTGCCATTTTCTACATAGAAGGCATTATAGGTGCCCTCCTCCAAATACAAACTAACGCACATGAAAAACTTCAACCCCAAGCATGTAAGCCTTGGCTCTGCACAGTAATATGCACGCTCTCAACCCACAGCAACAAGCCGCTGTCGCACACCTTGGCACTCCTTTACTGGTATTAGCTGGCGCAGGTAGTGGTAAAACCAGTGTCATCACGCAAAAAATTGCCTGGCTGATCCGCAAAGCTAATTATGATGCCCGGCAAATTGCGGCCATCACCTTTACCAATAAAGCCGCCCGTGAAATGAAAGAACGGGTAATGCAAATATTGTCTAAGGAAGAAGCAAAAGGCCTCACGGTGTCCACTTTCCACACGCTGGGTCTGAATATCCTCAAGCGTGAAGTCAAAAAAATAGGCTATAAATCCGGGTTTTCGATTCTGGATTCACAAGACAGCGCCACTATTCTGAAAGAATTAGCGCTCAAAGATGATATTGAGGAAGTCGATGATGTTCGCTGGCAAATATCCCGCTGGAAAAATGACTTTATCAACCCCGAACAAGCCATGCAGCAAGCTGTCAATGAGCTGGATGTTCAGGCAGCGCGATTGTATGAAAAATACCAGCGCCAGATCAAAGCCTATAATGCCGTGGACTTCGATGACCTGATTGTCATTCCGGTGCAGTTATTTGATCAACACCCCGATGTACTGGAAAAATGGCAGAGCCGTTTACGCTACCTGTTGGTTGATGAGTATCAGGATACTAATGCCTGTCAGTACCGACTGATTCGCCAATTGGCAGGCGTTACCGGCGGCATTACGGCAGTGGGTGATGATGACCAGTCTATTTATGCCTGGCGTGGCGCACGGCCCGAAAATCTGGATCAATTACAGAAAGACTACCCACTGCTAAAAGTGGTTAAGCTGGAACAAAACTACCGCTCAACCAAACGCATATTGGAGAGTGCTAATCACCTGATCGCCAATAATCCGCACCTGTTTGAGAAAAACCTGTGGAGCACTTTGGGTGAAGGTGATCCGATTCTGATTATGCCTTGCCGTACTGCTCAGCATGAAAGTGAAAAAGTCGTGGGTGAAATTATGAAACGCCAGTTTCGTGAACGCACGCCCTCAAAGGACTTTGCCATCCTTTACCGCAGCAATCACCAGAGTCGCCTGTTTGAAAAATTGCTGCGGGAAAATAATATTTCCTACAAATTAACCGGAGGCACCTCATTTTTTGAGCATGCTGAAGTCAAAGACATTCTCAGCTACCTGCGTATTATCAGCAACCAAAATGATGACACCGCCTTCCTACGGGTAGTCAATACCCCACGCCGGGAAATAGGCACGGCCACGCTGGAAAAACTGGGCGAATATGCACAAGAACGTGGAACCAGCCTGTTCAATGCCGCACAGGAAATGGGCTTTGCAGAGCGAATCTCTGCCAAAGCACGTCAGCGCATGGATACTTTCCTGCATTGGCTGACTGAGATGATGCGACTGAATGAAGAAAGTGAACCCAGTGCCTTGGTTAAACGCATTATCTTCGATATCCACTATGAAGACTGGCTGCTACAAAACTCCAAATCACCCAAAATGGCCGAACGGCGCATGTCAAATGTTTGGGAAATCGTAGAATGGGTGAAAACACTGCATAACGATGGCGCGGGTAAAGAAACGCTGTCTGAAATAGTGGCGCATATGAGCCTGATTGATATGCTGGAGCGCAATAATGAAGAAGAGGAGCAGGATGCTGTCACCCTGATGACACTGCATGCTGCAAAGGGGCTGGAGTTTCCTTATGTTTTTCTGGTCGGCGCTGAAGAAGACATCCTGCCACATATGAACAGTCAGGATGAAGCGGGCCTACAGGAAGAACGCCGACTGACTTATGTCGGTATTACCCGCGCCAAAACACACCTGACTATCAGCTACGCAAAAACCCGTTCCCGTTATGGCGAATCCATGACTTGTGATCCCAGTCGCTTTCTTGAGGAATTACCTGCTGAGCACATCGAATGGGCAGGTCATAGAATTGTTACACCGGAACAACGTCAGGAAACGACTAAGGCTTATGTCTCCAGCCTGATGGATCTGCTGGGTGACTAATACCTGTCTCACCTACCTGCCCTTCGACTCCGCTAAGGGCGCGGAGACTTGGCAGGCGCTTCCCCCGAGGACTGAGCGGAGCCGAAGCCCGCCTCACTTAGTCAGGTTCAAGCCCTTTTTTTGTAACATCATCGGAGTAATCAGCGTGGTATCCAGGTTCTTTCGCCGGGTTGCGTTCTGGCTATAGCGGACATAATACTGCTCGGACACAACGCCCTGATGTGCTTTGACAACTAACCACCCGATAACATTTTGCTTAACCCGCTGTAGCTGATCCAGTGCAACACTCAGTCTGTCCTTGTCGGCGTGGTTATTTTCACTGCTAACCAGTAGGGTAGCATCAGCCATTTCAGCCAGTAATAAAGCGTCAGCAAAACCGGTGAGTGGTGGTGCATCCAGCAACGTAATATCAAAGTACTGTGCGGACATATCAACCAATTTCGTCATCTTTTCATTCGATAAAGCTTCAACCGGATCAAGATTAATCATCCCAGCCGTAATCACAAAGGCATTCTTAACACTATCAATGCGCTGGGTCACTTTGGATAACTCCATATCGCCATACAGGTATTCAGTCAGGCCAACATGATTATTCAGCCCCATTTTTTCATGCAATGTCGGGCGACGTAAATCAGCATCAACCAACAGTACTTTATAACCAATCTGAGCTAAGCTAAGCGCCAAGTTGACTGATGAAGTTGACTTACCCTCACCCGGATTCAGGCTGGTCAGCAATAAACTACTCGGCATGCCCTCTGGCCCGGCGAACTTCAAATTTGTTGCGGCGACACGATACGCCTCAGCAACCGGTGACCCTACCTCCCGCACCGCAGCCATAGGCAAGACACGGCGATTGCGCTTATTGACATGAGGTATCGTGCCTAACACCGGCAAGCCACTAAACGCCTGTAATTCACTAGCTGATTCCACCGACTTGCGCCAGGATTCACGTAATAACGCTAAAGCTGTACCTAACATCAAACCGAGTACACCGCCCAGCAATAGATTCAATGATTTATTAGGCCGGAATGATTTTTCAGGTGGTGTGGCCTTATCGACAATCCGTACATTACTGGAACTCGCACCTGCTGCCACACCCACTTCACTCACACGCTGCAACAAACTATCGTAAAGCTTACTGCTGGTTTCGACCTCACGCTGCAAAGCCTTGTATTCAACACCCCGGTCACGCAAATCGACCAATTCATTCTGAAAATTCACTAAATCACTACGTAAACGGTTTTCTAAATTGGTCGTAGCCGTGTAAGTAGATTCCATGGATCGCGTCAGCTTAGCGGTTTCCGAATTAACTCTACCCCTGAGTGAAGCAATCTCACCTGCCAGTTGCTGCATATCAGGATAGGCAGGTTTAAAAGTTTCCGATAATTTGCGGTAATTGGCTTCCAGTGTTGCTAACTGCTGCTTTAATCCTGCCAGTGTCGGATTATTTAGAATATCGGTGACATCGCCATGATTACGCGCCTGATTTAGTTGACTTTGCGCTTCAACCCGGCGCAACTCAGCACCAACCAGCGCCTTATTCAATTCTGTCAGCTTCTGTTCCTGCGTCACCTGGCTATTATTCACCTCTAAAATATTGTTTTCTCTGGCATAATTGACTAGCTCCTCTTCACTGTCAGTCAAGCGCTCACGGGCTTTTTCCAGCTCTCGTCCCAGAAAGGTCTGGGCATGCGTTTCCCCACGGCTGCCCTCTTTCATCGAATTCAGAATAAAAGTGTCCACCAGTGCATTGACCACTTCGGCAGACAATTTTTCATCCGGGGACTCAAAAAACACATTAACTAAATGTGCTTTTTCTACCGGCTCGACATAAAGCGCTTCAAGAAAAGCGACGACCCTATCGGGTTTAGTAGCAGAATTCACATTCTTAGGTAGCAGGCTTTTCACCCAACGCACAACAGGCCCAAGCGTATCGCTTGCCCATTGATCGAAGGCCTTGCGCAGCGGCGTACGGAAGTCTTTATTAAATAATCGGCGCTCCAGATTCAGGTCATCAATCACCTTAGCAATTAAAGCTCTGCTCTTCAGCTGCTCGTACTGAGTGCGGAAAAAAGGATCAAGCTCACCCAGATCAGGTGTTGGCTTATTCAGCTCGCCAAAGTTAACAATTTGCGCACCTTGCTTTTCAATCTGCAAAGTGGAAACAGCCCGGTAAGAAGGTGTCATCATCCAGGTTAACAAACCCGCCAGGAGTAAACTAGTGAGTAATACCAACATAATCAATAACTTTTGCCGCATCAGGCGTTGCCATAATGTTCTGAATGTCATGGGAGCAACAGATAGGTCAGAAGCGGCACGTATACTTTTATTCATGGTAAATATACCTTTTATCAGGCTGACAGCAAGCAGCACAGGAATCCGATTATCCATATTCCCCGCACCTCACCGCAGATGCAATTACCAACCTGCGCACTGACCTGTTTTTGAAGACAAACGGCACAGAAAGCATTGAAAGATGCACCACCCATCAATCTTAACCTTCCATTAATCAATCTAAACCAGCATCTGTCCGTTTCTGTTACCACACTAGCTGTGTATACCTGCAAGCAGCATTGCAGATTACTAATTACACAGATGCAGGATGCATGATGATGACAATAAAGATAGAACGGATCTCTACAACAAACAGCCCCCCTAATCCCGGAAATAGTATCTTCCTGAAGCCTGAATTCCGCCACGCTTTAGCCAGAGAATTCCACCTTGAAGCTATTAATTTACACACCGAGGTAAAAAACCAATCGCTGATAATACCCGCTTACCGGAAGTTTGCTGGTAAAAGCCAAACGCTTATTATTGGCGCAGGTTTTGATAAAACCAGCGACATACAATTACCACCCACTATTTCTTTTACTGACTGCATAAACACACTGACAGAACAATTAAAGCATCAAAAAAAAGACCCCGTCAGTCGCCTGGAAATCCGCACTAAACATTTCATCCCTGCTCTGAAAGATCACTCGGATAAAGTTGAGCTAACCATTCAACCGGATATACCAACTGCTGAATGGCTAATGCAGTTTTCAAAAAGTACCCGGCGCAGCATCAGAATGCCGTTCAAACATGGTTTCCATTTTGAAATAGGCACAGAACAACGCCACCTTGATGAGTTTTACGCGCTTTACCTGAAACAGATTCACGCACTGGGTAGCCTGCCTCACGCTTATGGGTTTTTTCAGGAATTATGGAAAAAGTGCAGAGATGACATCAATCTATTTGTTGGTTACATGGATCACCAACCCGTGATAGCGGCTTTACAGTTGCTATCTGATGATGAAGTTTACGGCGCTTGGTCAGGAATCAATCCGGACTATAAGAAATATAATATTTTCCTGACCATGCTTTGGTCAATTCTTGAGTTTAGCGAGCAAAGTGGCAGGAGCCGTTATAACCTTGGCAGAACCTCCTTAGACAGCGGCGCGTACCACTTCAAAAAACGCCTGGCCACGCAGGAACAACGTATCTATTACTACATGATTGATATACAGACCGGCCAGTCAGTCATGCCACGTACCCCGCACAATAATCGCAGACTAGCTCATGACGGTGCTTCCTGGCTGATCCGCCACAGCCCGCCACAACTGATGCATACCCTATCCCGCCGCCTGATCCACAGGTTTTACTGATGTTGCGCGTACTTGAGGTGTGTACAGATAGTACACCGGCCTACGCACTGGTTTTTAAACGTGCTCAATTAATCAATAGCAGACACGGCCACCTGATTCAGGCTGATATTCTTTGTAGCGCAGGCAAAGAAGTCGGACAAATGCGTGACCAAGGTATGCACGTAGAAGTGACCGATATTCATCGCAGCCTGAACCCTTTACGCCTGATTCAGTCAACCTATAACCTGCTGAGAGTTATCCGTAAACAGTCCTATGACGTGATCCACCTGCATTTTGGTGTGCCCAGCCTGGTCGGGCGTTTATTAGCTATTTTTTTACGGCAACCCATCTGGGTTTACCAAAGTCACGGTTACAGCTTGGCTGCCAATACCGGAAGGCTCAGTCGCTTTAGTTATTTAGCAATCGAGCGCCTGTTTAAACATACCATAAAATACGCTTTATTCCAGTCTCATGAAGATATGCAAATTGCACGGCATTACCGGCTGTTAAAAGAAAGACAAATAATTTATCTGGGCAATGGCATTGATACCAAACGTTTCTCGCCAAACGTAGATAAAACGACATCAGGCACCGACCGGAAAATCGTATTTGGCATGGTGGCGCGTTTTGAACCCATTAAAAATTATCAGCTCTTCATTGATGCTATTAAACACCTACGCCTGAAAACAGATAATTTCAAAGCCTATATGATTGGCGAAGGCCACCAGAAAGATTTAATTGCTGCCCAGATTGCAGCACATGAACTCTATGACCTGGTTGAAATTATTCCCTACCGGCAAGATATGCCTGCGTTCTATCAGCAAATTGATGT
>CALHAO010000393.1 GCA_937931765.1 uncultured Thiotrichaceae bacterium | reverse complement strand
GCGTCAGGACTCAATTTAAGCGCTTCACGTACCACTTGTTGCTGTTGTGCCATATGCACTTTAGCGGAACCCACCGCCGGTGCAGCTGCCGCTTCACGACTCACACAAATCAGGTCATGGTAGCCACAATAATTCTCAAAGCGTGGCAGAATACCATCCCAAGCCCCCTGATTCACTGGTTCTTCCTGACACCAGACTTTCTCTTCAAGGTTCGGGTATTGATCAATAATGGCCGTCATTTCTTTGCCTGGGAATGGGTACAGTTGCTCCAAACGAATCAATGCAACATCGCTAACTTCATTCTTGCGACGGGAAGCCAATAAATCGTAATAAACCTTACCACTACAAATGACGGCACGTTTCACACCTGCTTTGTCTTCTGCACTCACCAGATCAGCATCATCCAATACAAACTCAAACTTACCTTCGGTGAAGTCAGATAACTCATTAGTTGCCAGTGGGTGACGCAATAAGCTTTTAGGCGTCATGACAATCAATGGCTTGCGGTATTGACGCATCATTTGCTGGCGGATCATATGGAAAGTCTGTGCTGGCGTACTAGGCACAACAATCTGCATATTTTCCTGCGCGGCTAACTGCACAAAACGCTCCAGACGGGCTGAAGAATGTTCCGGCCCCTGCCCTTCAAATCCATGTGGCAGGAACATAGCCAATCCACACAAGCGCTGCCATTTCTGCTCACCGGAACTGATGAATTGATCGATAACGACCTGTGCACCATTAACAAAATCACCAAACTGTGCTTCCCAAATGACTAAGGTACGTGGGTCAGTGGTGGAAAAGCCATACTCAAAAGCTAATACCGCTTCTTCTGACAACAAAGAGTCAATAACAGTAAAGTCGGCCTGATCTTCTGCGCTATGCTGCAGCGGAATATGCTGCTCACGTTGCTTCTGGTTGTGCAATACTGCGTGACGGTGCGAGAAAGTACCGCGTCCACAATCCTGACCAGATAAACGCACATCAAAACCATCTTCTAACAAAGCAGCATAAGCCAGTGTTTCACCGAAGCCCCAGTCAGCTGGCTTTTCACCTTTGGCCATCGCAGTACGATCATTAACGACCTTCATTACCCGACGATGTACTTCAAAGCCTTCCGGAATACTGTTTACCCAGTTTTCCGCAATACGCTGAATACGTTCCGGCGTACAGCTAGTATCCACCTGATTGCGCCAGCCACTGCCAGTATACTCATTCCAATGTGTTTGTAACTCAACAGGTAACGCATTCCCGCCTGCTGTATCACCGAGGTAGTCACCGGTAACCGCACCTTCATCCATCAGTTTGCGGTATTCTTTAACCAATGCATCACTTTCGTCCTGTGTCAGCACGCCGTTAGCTACCAGCTGCTCAGCGTACTGGGTGCGGGTCGTCTTCAGCTTACGAATAATACTGTACATGATAGGTTGAGTCATAAACGGCTCATCGGCTTCGTTATGACCCTGACGGCGATAACATACCAGATCAATAACAATATCTTTCTTGAAATGATTGCGATAATCCAAGGCAACTTTAGCCGCATAAACAACAGCTTCCGGATCATCACCATTCACATGGATAATCGGCGCATTGATGATTTTAGCTGCATCGGTGGGGTAGTAAGTAGAACGACTGTCAGCAGCGGTACTGGTGGTAAAGCCCACCTGATTATTAATTACGATATGCACAGTACCGTGGGTACGATAGCCCCGAGTCTGCGCCATACTGAATGTTTCCATGACGACACCCTGTCCGGCAAAGGCAGCGTCACCATGAATAATAATACCCATCACTTCTTTACCCTCTTTGTCTTCACGCCGTTCCTGACGGGCGCGGACAGAACCTTCAACTACGGGGCTGACGATTTCAAGGTGAGATGGATTAAATGCCAGCGCGAGATGAACAGAACCACCCGGCGTACTAACGTCGTTAGAATAACCTTTGTGGTATTTCACATCACCGGTATAGTTATCTGAATCTGTTTTACCATCGAACTCATCAAATAAAATACCGGAAGGTTTACACATCAGGTTAATCAGTACATTCAGACGGCCACGATGCGCCATACCAATAACGGCTTCTTCTAAACCTTCGCGACCACCTTCCTGAATCAGTACGTGTAACAAAGGAATCAGGCTTTCACCACCTTCAAGGCCAAAACGCTTCTGCCCCACATAACGACGGGACAGGTATTGCTCAAAACCTTCCGCTGCTGTCAATTGTTTCAATAGGGCTTTACGTTGTTCGCTGGTCATCGGGTCGCGTGCCATACCCGGCTCAATGCGTGCCTGAATCCAGCGCTTTTCTTCCATGTCCGTAATGTGCATGTACTCAAAACCCGTCGTACGGCGATAGGTTTCTTGCAATGCTTTATAAATATTACCCAGAGTTGGTTCTGCGGTAATATTAAAAGAACCCGGATCAAAAGCGATATTCTGATCGGTCTGATCTAATTCATGATAAGCCAGATCCAGCTGAGGAATTTCAGGCAGTTCACCATAACCACCCAATGGGTTGGTATCAGCATTAAGGTGCCCGATATAACGGTAGGCATTGATCAGCTGCGAAACACGAACCTGAAAACTACGACGCTCTAATACACTTTGTGGCACATAGTCTGCCCCGGATTGCATAGCGACATTCGGCGTGTGAACCATGCCAGAGCCGTTGGTTCCATTGCCATTATTGACTGTTCCCTGCTCCATGCGACTAAAATAATCGCGCCATTCTACCGATACTTCATCAGGGGTTTCCTGATATTGCTGATAAATTTGTTCCAGAAAAATTGCGTGTTCGCCGTCCAGAAAAGATTCATCTGACGGTAGAGTATTGCTGCGAAGGCTCATGTAGTCCATCTCCTGTTTACTCTCTTTACCGAGAGAATTAAATGCCTGTCATCTCAACCACAATGCTGATCAGTGTTATTGTGGGGGCCAAGTATATCCCAAGCGAAATATATTTCCACCCCATTATCTCTCTAAGTAAGTAAGGTTATTGGACAGATAAATTAAATGCCTCAATTAGTTGTCAGCCAGATTAAACTAGCCATCCTGCCGGTCTGACCATCACGCCGGTAAGAAAAGAAACGTTCACTATCAGATACGGTACACAATCCACCACCATAAATGTGCTCAATACCTTGCTGTTGCAAACGTTGTTTAGCCAACAAATAAATGTCAGCCAACCATTTTTCAGGTTGCTCGCCGGGAATAAATGCGGCATCAGCCCTTATATCGTGCTTCATAAAAGCTGTCCGGACTTCATCACCGACTTCAAACTGCTCAGCCCCAATAGCAGGCCCTAGCCAAACCAAAATATCATCGGCTGCACACTCTAATTGCTTCAGCGTATTTTCTAATACACCCTCACACAGTCCACGCCATCCGGCATGCGCCGAAGCCACCCGCGTTCCGGCACGATCACAAAACAAAACCGGTAGGCAATCCGCTGTCATAATGATACTGACCTGATTCGGCTGCAAAGCAACGGAGGCATCCGCTTGCGGATAACCATCAACGCCAACAGCATCCATGTTTGACACCACTGTGCCATGCACTTGTTCCAACCATAAAGGCTCAGTGGGCAGGTGTAATACATCCTCTATACGCTGCCGATTTGCCGCCACTGTCAGTGCATTGTCCCCCACATGATCACCTAAATTCAGGCTATCAAACGGCGGCTGACTTTCTCCGCCATGACGGGTTGTGCAAACCGCATTTACCCCTGCCGGGGCGGGCCAGTCAGGAATAATCCAGCCTAGTCTCTCCGCAGCAGCCTGCCAATGATAAACATCGCTCTGAGCAGTATTATTTTCCATATTATGCAACTCGTTCCGCTGCTTCATTCTCGAGTAATGTTAACAATTCAGCCATATCATCCGGCAGACCCGCTTCCCATTCCATGTCTTCACCCGTGACCGGATGTATCAACCCCAAACGGGTAGCATGTAAAGCTTGTCGTGGGAAATGCAATAGTACGTCCCTGAGTTTATCGCTAATATTTGCCGGTACACGAGGTCGGCCACCATAAGTGCCATCACCTACAATCGGCATTTTCTTCCAGTTGAGGTGAACACGAATTTGATGGGTGCGTCCGGTTTCAAGCGATACCCTGAGTAAGGTGTGGTGCTCAAAACGCTGCTCTATCCGGTAATGGGTAACGGCATGTTTACCGCTATCCGTCACGGCCATTTTTTTCCGGTCAACGTGATGGCGGCCAATATTGCCTTCAATCGTTGCACCGGCAATAACATTACGGTGCACCAGCGCCAGATATTCACGCTTCACATCACGCGCCTGTAATTGTGCGACTAAAGATTGATGCGCGACCAGTGTTTTAGCAACCACCATCAGGCCACTGGTGTCTTTATCCAGGCGATGAACAATACCGGCTCTGGGTAATCTTTCCTGTTTTGGTTCGTGGTGGAGTAAACCATTGACCAAGGTGCCTGACCAGTTGCCTACGGCGGGGTGAACCACTAAGCCCACAGGTTTATTGATGACTATAATGTCGTCATCTTCATAGGCAATATTCAGTGGCATGGCTTCGGCTTCAAAGTGAGTTTGTACTTCTTCAATCACCTGAATTCGTATTTCTTCACCGCCAATTAAGCGTTCCTTAGGTTTCATGGCCTTACTATCGACAGTTACCTGCCCTGCTTTGATCCATCTTTGCAGTTGGCTGCGGGAATATTGCGGGCATAAGCTGGCAATAACCTGATCAAGACGCTGTCGGGCCATTTCTTCTGGAACGATGGTGATTATTTGCTGACTTTCGGACATAGTGACTTTAATGTTTAAACCAATAAATAAGCAGTCTGCCAGCCATTTTCAACTGGCAAAATCCGCTATAAAAAAGAGTCGGTGCACAAAATTCCCGGTAACTTTTTCGTGCGCACTTACGTTATACTTGAAATCCTGTTCCATCATACGTGTTATCAAACAAATGTCGACAAACACAACAAACTTGAAAAAAGCTTCAAAAATTTCCCAATGGCTAGCGGTCAGCCTGCTTTCTTTAAGCGTTTCAGCCTGCTCATCGCTTGGCTCGGGCAGCAAAGATGACCCGGCTGAAACGATGTCTGCTAACGCCTTGTACGGGGAAGCAAAAACTGCGCTAACCAATAAGCAGTACTCACGGGCAATAAAGTTATACGAGACACTGGAAGCCCGCTTCCCGCTGGGACAATACGCTCAACAAGCTCAATTGGAAACAGCCTACGCACATTATAAGTACGATGAAGCAGATACTGCGTTAGATACCATTGATCGCTTTGTACGTATGAGTCCGGGCAGTGACAAGATGGCTTATGCCTGGTATTTGCGTGGACTGGTTAATTTTAACCGTGATGGCAGTCTGGTCGATAAAGTCTTTCCACGTAGTATCACCGACCTTGATACAGTGCGCCAAAAAGAAGCTTTCCAGGATTTTTCACGGGTAGTCACCCGCTATCCTTCCAGCCAATATGCGGCTGATTCGAAAGCACGTATTCAATACCTGCGCAATAGTTTGGCACAGTCTGAAGTCAATGTGGCGCAATATTATATGGATCGGAGTGCATGGCTGGCAGCGTTTAATCGGGCGGAATACGCGATTAAACATTATCAGGGTTCACCGGCCATTATTGAAGCACTGGTTATTAAAATAAAAGCGGCGCGTCAATTAGGCAAGAATGATCTGGCAGCTGACAGCCTTCAGGTGTTGAAAACCAACTTCCCTGACCAGGCAGCAAAACTGATCCAGTGATCAAGAAAACCACGTTTATCGGGTTTTATTGCCACACCTAAAGTAGCTTGTAAAATTGTAACCATGGCTATACAAAGATAGAAAATAATAAAAAATATAAGGGGCTTAACCATGAGACACGTTATTAGTAAGACTTTACTGATTTCTGCTGCCTGTTTTGCAGGCGCAGTACAAGCTGGCGGCGATTACCTTCAGGGCTGGGGTGTTGCACCTCAGACCCGTTTCTATGTGGGTGGTAACTTAGGTGTTGCTAATCAGGACGGGTACGAAGAAGGCAATACTACCGCCGGAAAATTATTGGGTGGTATGCGCTATGGCCGTTATTTGGGGGCAGAAGTTGGTTATACAGCACTGGGGGAAGTTGAGAAAAAAGGTGCCGGACGCATTGCGCCAACAGTAAAAAGCGACACTGATGGTATGTATGCAGCGGTGATGGGCTATATGCCGGTGGCGCATCGTACTGAATTGTTTGGAAAAGCAGGCGTCATGAGATGGGACAGTGACTATTCAAACGATTATAGCAAAGATGACAATGACAATGGTTATGATGACAGTGACTCAAACGACAGTGGCACCAGTCCGCTAATTGGCATCGGCGCACAGTATCATATGAATCCCAACATGTTTTTACGCGGTGAATGGGAACGTGTTATGGGTACCGGTAATGATGCCAATGAATCAGATGTGGATCTGTTGACAGTTGGTGTTACTCTATCAACATTCTGATCCCACCAGATCATAACCTGCAATAACTGATAAAAATAATAATAAACTACAGGGCTTATTTCATGAAACAACCACTCAGAAGAGTGACACTCGCCATTCTATTAAGTTTTTCAGGATCAGTGGCTTATGCTCAGGCTAATGCTATGTTTGGTCTGGATACTTCTGCCATTGAGTCTAACGTTGGCTTTAACAATGGCTTAAAGCTTTATACAGGTGGTAGTCTGATTTATTCAGCACAAGACAGTAGCTGTGAAACTCCCTTTTTCGAAGGTGCTTGTGAAGACAGCTCAATCAACGGAAAAATCTTCGGCGGCGCACGATTCAATCCGATGTTTGGTGCTGAACTAGCTTATGTTAGCCAGAATGAAGCTGACATGAAAGGTACTGCCGGAAACCAGGCAGTATCAAGCAGCAATAATGTATCCGGCTACCAACTCTCAGGTGTAGGTTATCTACCAGTTCACAGTATCCCGAATTTAGAGTTAATGGGGAAAGCCGGTGTTATGTTCTGGGAACGCGAAACGCAAACCGTCACTGATGGCAATAAAAAACTATCATCAGATGAAGGTATTGCCCCCATGATCGGATTGGGCGCGCAATATCAACTGAATCAAAATATCTATCTGCGTAGTGAGTGGGAGCATATTATTAACACTGGTTCTGATTCTGATTACGAAACAGCCGTGGATAATTATTCGCTTGGCCTGAGCTACTCTACCCTTTGATGCCATTGATTTGGTTGATTAATGTTGTGTGCTAAGATGAACACATCTGGATATTGATACGTCTTAGTCTCAGATGCTTTCTTCATGTCGTGGTTTTTAATATCAAAAGGAAATAAAAATGGATGCAGTAAAAATTTTGGGCAGCCTGCTATCAAGTGGCGCACTCTCCAATGGTTCCGGTAACAACGTACTGGGCAATTTATTAGGTTCTGCGTTGGGTGGCGGTTCTCAAGGTGGCGGCGGTATGGCAGATATGCTGGGCAGCCTGTTAGGTGGCGGTGGCCAACAACAAGGTGGTTCAGGCATGGCGGGCATGTTGGGTGGTTTATTAGGTGGTGGCGGTCAGCAACAAAGCGGCGGCGGTATCGGCGGCATGCTGGGCAATATGTTAGGCGGTGGTCAACAGCAACCACAGCAAAATGGCGGCATGGCAGATATGCTAGGCAGCCTGCTAGGCGGCGGTGGTGGTTCTCCTGCTGGTAGCAGCATGGGTGGTTTAGGTAATTTATTGGGCGGTGCAGTGACTAAATTTGCTCAGGCACAGAATCCTTCAGCACCAGATATGACAGGGAATTTCCTGCCTCAGGGTTATGATCAAAATGAAGCCGAAGAACAAGCTAAACTGATCATCCGTGCGATGATTAATGCTGCTAAATCAGATGGCAAAGTTGACCAGCAAGAACAAGAAAACATCATCTCTAAAATGGGTGATATTGACGCTGAAGAAGCTGCATTTATTCGTAGCGAATTCCAGGCACCATTAGATGTTGAAGGTTTTGTACGTGATGTTCCACGTGGTATGGAACAACAGATCTATGCACTGTCTTTATCATCTATCGATTTGGATACCCAACAGGAAGCACAATACCTGCATCAATTGGCTCAGGGTTTTGGTATTTCACAGGATGCTTGCAACCAACTACATGACCAGGTAGGCGCGCCTAAGTTGTATTCTTGATATTAAAGTGACCTGTAGAAAGTGTACTTATACTTTCCACTAACCACTTGAAACAAAAAAGCCTCTCATTTTGAGAGGCTTTTTTGTTAACGAACCTAAACCAGCAACTAGCGCTTACATACTTATATCCGGTGCCGCCCCAAATCTCTAGGTTTCCGGCAATGCAATTGAATCATCACCTGCATCAATTCATCACGCAATAAATCAGCAGCATGTTCCGCACCGGCCTCACCATGTGCGCCTACACCATAAAGAAAGGCTCTTCCGGCAAAAACAGCACCAGCGCCTTCCCCCAGAAAACGCGCAATATCCACGCCGCTTTCCACGCCACTATCAGCCATCACGGTTATTTTGGATGGCACTGCTTTTCTAATTTCACACAACGTATTGACCGGTGATTGCGCAGCATCCAACTGTCTGCCACCATGATTGGATACAATAATTCCATCAGCACCTACCGCAACTGCCCGCAACGCATCGTCTACATGGTTAATACCCTTAACGATCAACTTACCCTTCCAGTTATCACGAATGGTTTTTAACAGATGCTCGTCCACGACGTCTTTCAGCGTATTACGCACAAAATTTGCAACATCATTCATATTACCAATATTCTTCATATACGGCGTGACTGAAGCAAACTGGGGTAATCCGGCTTGTAGGGTAGCAATTCCCCAAAAAGGCCTCATCGCACTTTGAATGATATTTTTAGCGGTAATTTTTGGCGGAACTGATAGGCCATTGCGTATGTCACGTGGCCGCTGGCCCGGCGCAGCCACATCAATGGTCACCACCAG
>CALHAO010000392.1 GCA_937931765.1 uncultured Thiotrichaceae bacterium | reverse complement strand
TGTTGAGAAGATTGCACATCTGAAGCCGGATATGGAGCTGGAAGGGGTGGTGACTAATGTGACCAACTTCGGTGCTTTTGTGGATATTGGTGTGCATCAGGATGGTTTGGTGCATATCTCCATGTTGGCGAATCGGTTTGTGAAAGATCCGCATGAGGTGGTGAAAGCCGGTGATGTGGTGCGGGTGAAGGTGTTGGAAGTGGATGAGAAGCGTAAGCGGATTGCGTTGACTATGAAGCTGGATGTGAGGGCAGGTGATGTGGTGGGTGAAAAGATGGTGAAGCGTGATGCACCGAATAAACCACGGCCTGCTCAGGCGAAGAAGTCACAACCCAACCGGAATCAGGCGCAGAAGTTCCAACCACGTCAGCCTAAACAGGATGCACCTGTGAATAATGCGTTTGCGGATGCTTTTAATAAGGCGAAGGGTAAGCGTTAGTCTGGTTTATTCGGAATATCATTCATTTCAGAGCAAACATGGCTGCAAACAATGCGGATGCAGCCAGCCACATAACAACCATATAAATTGTATTCCAACGTAGAATGTCACGTCCAGATATACCGAACTGACTGCGTAGTGTGGTGTTGACACCGGAAAACGGGCTGTACATGGTGCCGATGCCCCACATGGCGACAAAGAGCAAGGCCATAATGTCGGCATCCGGATTCAGTGGTGTCAGTAACATACTGGCCAGCGCGATAGAGACTAAGGGGTGAACGGCGAGTAATCCAACCAGGATAGCGAGGAGTAGTAATAAGGATGCTTCCGTTGCTCCGAACTGTTCAAATACACGAATACTACCAAAGCTGGCCAGCATACTTTGCAATCCCACTGTGAGTACAGCAATCCCCAGAAATAATGCAAACTCACGTGACATGCGTAATGAGCTGGCACTGCTGTGTTGCCAAAGCGTTGCGGTTATAGTGTTGGGGCTACGTAGTAGTAAGATCAGAATGGTGAGCACAACCGAGGTAATAGACACCAACATGAGGATACTGGTATCTGGCCATTGGTAGTGCAGCAGCATGATGGTTACCGCTAAGATCAGCGGGATGATTAAACTGGTTGCCTGAGTTGGGTAACCCCGGAACTGATCCAGTTTATTGAGGCGCAAACCACCCACTTGTAATACGGTGAAGCATAAGCCAAACAGGGTGAGCATAATACCGTAGCCCATTATATTGCTTAGCGATGCGCCGGGTGCATAAGTCAGCGCGACGCCCATGCCTGCAAAAAAGGGTGACCAGAATACAGCTGATGTGAAACTCCGGTTGAGTGCGATGACGGCTTTCCGGCCTAAAGCCTGTTTGTTTTTAAGCCGTTCGGCGACCAGGATGAGGATAGACAGGTTGATCACTGCGCCGAGTAAGTGTGTGCTGAATAGCGTTTTCAGAAAAGCATTCCTGCCTTCCGGTAACGGCTCTTTGCTGGTGGCTGGTGCGGCGATCAGGCGTAGAAAGCCTACACTGCCTAACATGACTAATAAGCTATTATTTTGTGCCAGCAGGTGGGTGAGCGAAAAATCTATGCCACGTGATGCGCTCCAGATGATCAGCAGGATACCCACACCACTCAGCGCAAAGAACTGAATGAATTGCTTCAGAGGGAACGCCAGCATAGCAACTGATAATAATAACCAGGCGCATACACCGCTGAGCCAGACAGGGAAATTGTTGTCGATGAGCTGCATGAAATGTAACAGGATCATGGCAATAAAGAGGAAGCCTGCTAGCTGGTTTAGTTTTTTCATCGTGAGATGTTATTTATTCATTTACCTAATTGCAATCAACTGATCAACTGGCTTTCAAAATACAGAACTTTTATACTTCCCCGCTTACATTTAGGAGTAAGTGATGAAGAAGGTGGGTATCGTTGGATGGCGCGGCATGGTGGGTTCTGTGTTGCTGGATCGTATGTTTGCAGAAGGGGATTTTGCTAAGATTGATCCTGTGTTTTTTTCTACCTCACAGGCTGGCCAGGATGGCCCGACCTTCGACGGTAAAACATTCACCTTGCAGGATGCCAATGATATTAAAGCGCTGAGCGCCTGCGATATGATTATCTCTTGTCAGGGCGGTGATTACACTAAGGCAGTTCATGCCACTCTGCGTGAAAACTGGGATGGTTATTGGATCGATGCGGCGTCTACACTGCGCATGGAAGAAGGTAGTGTGATTGTACTTGACCCTGTTAACCGGCCTGTGATTGATAAAGCGGTGACGGACGGCGTTAAGGATTTCATTGGTGGTAACTGTACGGTGTCTTTGGCATTGATGGGTGTGGGGGCGTTGTTCCGGGAAGACATGGTGGAATGGATGTCAGCCATGACTTATCAGGCAGCTTCTGGCGGTGGTGCGCGGCATATGAAGGAATTGCTGACCCAGATGGATTTGATTGGCAAAAAATCTGCACCGTTAATGGATGGTAATATTCTTGAGTTAGATAAAACTATCGGTGAGTTATTGGCAGCAAATGAGCTGCCTTCCGAGAATTTTGGTGTGCCGTTGGCGCTGAACCTTATTCCGTGGATTGATAGCCCGCTGGAGAACGGCCAGACTCGTGAAGAGTGGAAGGCGCAATCTGAGACCAATAAGATTCTGGGTCGTGAGAGTAATCCGGTGCCGATTGACGGAACCTGTGTGCGGGTAGGGGTATTACGGTCACATTCTCAGGCTTTGACTATAAAGCTAAAAAAACCAGCTGATATTCCAGCGATTGAGAGAATGCTGTCTGAATACAGTGAATGGACTGAGTTTGTGCCGAATGAGGTGGAAGTGACGCGCCAGAAACTGAACCCAAGGTATGTATCAGGTACCCTGAAAGTCACGGTTGGCCGGGTGCGCAAAATGAATCTGGGTGATGAGTACATTAATGTATTTACCTCAGGTGATCAGTTGTTATGGGGCGCGGCGGAGCCATTGCGCAGGATGATGAATATCCTTTTATAAATCATCTATTCGCAGCAAGCCAGGGCGTTATTGCGTGGTCATATCGGGAATGATGATGTAGCAGTTTTTTTATTGCTTGCGGTACGCTGACTAATCTCATTGTTATCGCCAGCTGCCATCATCTTAGCGGTACTGCGCTGATGTAATAAATTCAGCAAAAGTCTCGCACCAGACAATGACTGTATTGTACTTAGCTGGATCAATACCGGGTGGTACCGTCACTGAAAAATTCTCAAAAGTTTTAACATCATTCACTAGCGCCATGTCAGTTTTCAAACGCTTAAAATCAGCTTCTGTCTCTACGAATTTGGGTGAAAGATAGAGCTTGTAATCAGGGCCGGGGGCGAGTTTGCCCATCAGAGTGATGAATTCTGAGCCAATAGCAACCTTACCCTCACCCCAATGAAATGCATCACTGTCTTCGAGATCTTTTTTGAACTCCGCAAAATATTCTGCCTGAGACGACATGGTTGTTATTTCAGATTTAGTAGGAGCCGGTGGAGCGATGAGGATAGGCAGCGTATAGATTCCGGCTGCAAAGCCAAGTGCCCCCACGAGTAAGTGTGTTGCGAGCAGTATTATTAGTGTTTTTACTTTCATTGTGTTTCCAAGGTTGCCTCGATGTTTAATGTAGTGATGGTGGACAGGTGCCATCAATAACTGATGGCACCTCTTGGAGAATAGTACGAAAAGTGTGTTACAACCGCTGCAACAACACCGGATCAGGATACCCATCAGCCGGTAAACCTAATTGCTGCTGTACCTGCCGCGTCGCCCCACGGGTTTCCTCACCAATAATGCCATCGATCTTTGTAATGCGTAGCCCACGTGCCTGTAACTTACTCTGTAGCTGCTTAACCTGGCCGATTGATAATTTCTGCACCGCCGCATTACCGCGCCGCACTTGTCCCGCTCCGGCGAAGCGTGTTGCCAGATAAGCTGCAGTTGTTGAATAAACCGTGGATTCATTCCAACGTAACATCACATCAAAGTTCGGGAATGCCAGGAAAGCAGGGCCATTGCGCCCCATCGGTAATAATAACGCAGCATTACCAGCCGGTTTCAGCGGGCGACCACTGATTTCAGTCACACCTTCTTTTGTCCATTGTGCTAGTGGCAGTTTGTTATTCAGACGCGCCAGCGCCCAGTTCATGTTCTGGGGCACTTTGACTTCCAACAGCCAAGGTTGACGAGCTCGCCAGCCGTATTGGCGCAACAAACTAGCGGCAGAGGCCAGTGCATCAGATTTAGAGCGAATCAGGTCACGTCGGCCGTCACCATCATAATCCACTGCATGTTTATCATAACCGGATGGCAGGAATTGTAATTGTCCCAATTCGCCCGCCCACGCGCCTTTCATTTCATTTGCAGCCATATCGCCTTTCTGGATAATACGCAGGGCATGGATCAGTTCATTGCGGAAGAAGGCAGAACGACGGCAGTCATAAGCCAGTGTCGCCAGTGCCCGCAGTGTCGGGAAGTTGCCGGTCACCGCACCAAAGTCAGTTTCCAATGCCCAGTAGGCTGTCAGCACCGGAGCTGGTACGCCAAATTGTTGTTCAATACGTTTAAACAGTGAAGCATTAACCCGCATCTGTTTCTGGCCATTGCCAAGTCGGTAGCCGTTGACCTTTTTGGCCGAAAATTCAAGGAAGGTCTGAGCAAATACGCTTTGTGAACGATCTCGTTGTACTACGCTGGGGTCATACTGAACGTTATTGAGGGCACCATTGACCAGATTAGCCGGAATACCTGAGGAGATGGCCTGTTGTTTAAAGCCTCCCAGCCACTGGTTAAAGTTACCAGTGTTTTGGCATTCCGCCAGCGCAGAGCCGCTGAGTAATAATCCACTGAGGAAGAGTATGGGTTTTATATTTCGCATAGTTAGCCTTGTAAGTGATGTTAAATGTTGAAATAAAGTGCAGCCGTTCTGAATATAGACCGCTTCCCAGCGCAAAGTTCGTGTGATTTATCGTTATCATGTCTTTGTCTGAGTTTATCTGTTGATATTACATTCAGAGTGCTAATTAAACTATATTCAAAGCTATCTCCAACGACCCAATTACGGAATAGTTATGTCTTTTTTTATCAAGCTGAGTATTTCATGCTGTATTTTTCTCGCCGGTACACTCTTAAGTGTCTGTAGCGCCGGAACCCAAACTGAAAAGATCACAGGTGGACTGGATCACCCCTGGGGCATGGTGTTTTTACCAAATGATGAAATTCTGGTGTCTGAACGTTCCGGGCAATTACGCCGTATTGTGCAGGGAAAATTACTGCCTACTCCGGTGACAGGGTTGCCTGCTATTGCGCAGCAGGGACAGGGTGGTTTAATGGGGCTGGCTATGCACCCGCAGTTTGTACAGAACCAGTGGTTGTACTTCGCTTATGCTGTCGGAGGTGATGCGGGTTATAACACGCATCTGGCCCGTGGTCGCTATAAAGAGGGCGCGTTATCAGATGTACAGGTGTTGTTTGGTGCTACGCCGAAAGTATCTGGTGGCAGGCATTTTGGGGGGCGTGTGCTGTTTGATGGTGCAGGGTATGTGTATCTGGCGCTGGGGGATCGGGGTAAGCGTGACTTGGCGCAGCAGATAGAAAACCATACGGGCGCTTTAATCCGTTTGCATGATGATGGCCGGGTGCCGCAGGATAATCCTTTTGTCAGTAAGGCCGGAGCGATGCCGGAAATCTACAGTTATGGTCACCGCAATATACAGGGCTTGGCGCTGAACCCGTTCAATGGCCATATCTGGTCACATGAACACGGACCTAAAGGCGGTGATGAGCTTAATCTGCATAAGAAAGGTGTTAATTATGGCTGGCCGGTGATTAGTTATGGTGAGGAATATTGGGGTGGTGACGTAGGTGAGGGCCTGAGCAAGCAAGCCGGTATGGAGCAGCCGCTGCATTATTGGGTACCTTCGATTGCACCGTCCGGGATGACGTTTTATACCGGTGACCG